>DASTOI010000247.1:0-3093 GCA_035762585.1 Myxococcota bacterium | reverse complement strand
GCCGCGAAAGACTGGGACGCGCTCGCGGTCGCGGTCGACGAGCTCTCCGCGCTCTCGTACCAGCTCACCGAGCGGCTCTACGCCGCACTCGGCGCGAAGAGCGAGTAAAGGGCGCGCGTTGACGCGGGCGCATCGCGGCTTACGCGTACGCGCGCGCGGCGTTCAGGCTGGGCCGTGGTGACTCGAACCGCGGCCGCCGGCTAACGTGCGCGGATTTCGCGGGGCGATGCAGCGGTGAACAAGCGCGATTATTACGAGATCCTCGGCGTCGCTCGCGAGGCGTCGGCCGACGAGCTGAAGAAGGCCTACCGCAAGCTCGCGCTCCAGCATCATCCCGACCGCAACCCCGACGATCCGGCCGCGGAAGTGAAGTTCAAGGAGGCGTCCGAGGCCTACGCGGTGCTGTCCGACCCCGACAAGCGCCGCCAGTACGACCAGTTCGGCCACATGGGAATGGGCGCGGGGCCGGGCGGCTTCCAGGACTTCGGCAACGTCGGCGACATCTTCAACGACCTGTTCGGCGACTTGTTCGGCGCGATGGGCGGCAGCCGCCGCTCCGGCCGCGGCCAGCGCGGCGCCGATCTCCGCTACACGCACGAGCTCGAGCTCGAGGACGTGCTGACCGGTGAGGAGGCGACGCTCGAGATCCCGCGCATGCTGCGCTGCGAGAAGTGCGGCGGCTCCGGCGCGAAGCCCGGCACGCGGCCCGAACGCTGCGGCCGCTGCGGAGGCACGGGCCAGGCGGTCTTCCAGCAGGGCCTGTTCCGGATCAGCCGCCCGTGCGAAGCCTGTCGTGGAGAAGGTCAAGTCGTGCGCAACCCGTGCCCGACCTGTCGGGGCAGCGGGCGCACCGAGGGCAAGAAGACGCTGAAGGTGCGCGTGCCGGCCGGGGTCGAGGACGGCATGAGGCTGCGCGTGGCGGGCGAGGGCGAGGCGGGCGTCGCCGGCGGCCCGCCGGGCGATCTCTACGTCGTGATGGCGGTGAAGGAGCACCCGCTTTTCACGCGCGAGGGCGCCGACTTGTTATGCGAGGTGCCGGTGCTGTTCACGCAAGCCGTGCTGGGCGCCGAGATCGACGTCCCGACGCTCGAGGGACGCGTGAAGCTGAAAGTGCCCGAGGGCACGCAGTCCGGAAAGACGTTCCGGCTGCGCGGCAAGGGCCTGCCCGCTGTCGGTTCGAGCGCGCGCGGCGATCTGCACGTGCGCATCTTCGTCGAGGTGCCGACGCGCCTGAACGCGAAGCAGCGCGCGCTGTTCGAGCAGCTCGCGGAGGAGAGCGGCACCGAGGCGGCGCCGGTGACGAAGGGCTTCCTCGACAAGCTCCGGGACCTCTTCGATTGACGCGCCGCGGCCAGCTCTCTGCGCTCGCGCTCGGCGCGACGCTCGCAGTGCTTGCGCTCGCGGGGCCGAGCCTCGCCGCCGCCGACGAGCCCACTCCCGAGCGCGCGTACGCCGAGGCGTTGCGGATCGCCGGCGATGATCCGGACGACGGCGCGGAACGGCTCGCGGAGTTCCTGCGCAAGCACAAGCGCCATCCGCTCGCGGACGACGCAGGCCTGCGGCTCGCGGAGATCTACGAGCAGGCCGGCGAGCGGCGCGACGCGCGCGCGGTCTACGAGCGCGTGCTCGACCTCCCGCCCGGCGACCAGACCGAGCGCGCGCGGCTGCGGCTCGCGCTGCTCTGGCGCCAGCAGAACCGGCTCGACCGCGCCTACGAGACCGCGCACCGCCTGCGTTTCGCCGAGATCTCCGCGCCGGAGCGCGAGCGCGCGCACCGCATGCTCGCCGACATCGCGCGCGAGCAGGGCAAGAAGCGCGCGCAGCTCGGCTGGCTCGGACAGCTGCGCGGCGACGTGCGCGGCAGCGCACGCACCGCCGCGGTCGACGCCGAGATCGACCGCGAGATCGCCGCGCTCTCCGACGATGCGCTCGTGCGCAGCGCGCGCGAGCTCGATGGGCGCGTACCCGCTGCGCGCCTCTGGCTACGCAGCGCCGAGCGCGCCCTCGCGCGCGGCAACCGCGCGGGGGCCGACGCCGCGCTCGCAGAGGCGCGCCGCGCGCCGCTCGCGGGCGGCGACGCCGCCGCGCTCGCCCAGCTCGTGCGCAAGCTCTCGGGCGACCGCGGCGCGCAGGATCTGTTGGGGATGTCGGCCGCTCCGGACATCGGGCTCGATCCGAGCCGCGCGTCCGGCGTGATCGGAGTCGCGCTGCCGCTGACGGGCCCGTACGCGGCGTACGCGGAGGAATCGCTCCACGGGGCGTTGATCGCGGCGGGCTTCTTCGCGGCGCCCGGCTCGCACGCGCCCGGCCTCGCGCTCGACGTGCGCGACACCGGCGGGAGCGCCGAGGGCGCGCGCGCAGCGCTCGAGGCGTTCGCGGCGGATCCCGACGTGCTCGCGGTGATCGGACCACTGAGCGGCGACGAGAGCGAGGCGGCTGCCGAAGTCGCCGACGAGAACGAGCTGCCGCTGATGACGCTCTCGCGGCGCGAAGACGTCGCGGCCGGCCGCCGGCACGTGTTCTCGCTCGCGCTCGCGCCGCACGTCGAGGCGGAGCTGGTCGCGGAGTACGCGACCGCGACGCTCGGCCTGCGCCGTTTCGCGGTGCTCTATCCCGACGATGATTATGGGCTGACCGTGCGGGCGGCTTTCTGGGATGCGGTCGTCGCTCGCGGCGGCGAAGTGGTGTCGGTCGCGCGCTATCCGGCTGACACGCAGGACTTCTCGACGCCGATCCGCAAGCTCGTCGGCTACGACCTGCTGCCGCCGGCCACGCTCGCTGCGGTGGACGAGCGCGAGACGATGCGGAAGCGCGCGAAGCGCCTCCCGCCCGCCGCCGCCGCGGAGCTGCGCGAGAAGGCCAATGCGCTGCTCGCCCCCGATGGCTCGGCGCTGCCGCCCTACGTCGACTTCGAGGCGCTCTTCATTCCCGACGCCGCCGAGAACGTCGGACTGATCGCACCGCATCTCGCGTTCCAGAGGGTGCTCGGCGTGCGGCTGCTCGGTACCAGCGGCTGGCACGACCGCGCGCTCCTCGAGCTCGCCGGCCGGCACGTCGACGGTGCGCTGTTCCCGAGCGGGTTCTTTCCGGGCA
>DASTOI010000246.1:0-4450 GCA_035762585.1 Myxococcota bacterium | reverse complement strand
CGGGAGCGCAGAGCGTTCCGTCGGCGCGCTGCGCGCGCATCATGCGGCCGGGCGGCGGCTTCCCGACCGAGCCCGGGTGCGCGAGCCACTCGACGCCGTCGATCACGGTGCCGGCGATGCGCTCGGTGCCGCCGTACGCCTCGTAGATCTTCTCGGCGCCCAGCCATTCGATCCAGAAGCGCTTCAGCCAGACGGGGCTCGGCGCTCCGGAGCACATCACGCGCCGCAGCGAGGCGAGGTCGTACTTGTTACGGACGTCGGCCGGCAGCTTCGCGATGCGCTGCATCATGGTCGGAACGAACAGCACCCAGTCCACACCGTGTCGCTCGATCAGCGCGAGCGCCTGCTCGGCGTCGAAGCGCTCCATCAGCACGAGCGTCCCGCCGGAGAGAATGCACTGCCACGCGACGATGAACGGGCCGGCGTGATAGAGCGGGCCCGGCGCGAGCGCGACGCCGCGCGGCCGCATGAAGTTCTCGGCGAGCTCCGGATCGCAGAGGCCGGGCGTCAGGTCGACGATCAGCTTCGGGCGGCCCGTGCTGCCGCCGGAAGTCATCGTGCGCACACGCTGCGGGACGACGTCCGGCAGCGGCGCGTCGGAGAGCGCCGCGCTCGGCGCGAAGTCCGGCGGCACGCTCGCGAGCTGCGGGTAGTCGGCCGCCCGGACGCCGGCGATCAGCGCGGGCTGCGAGAGCTCGAGGATCGCGTCGCGCTCTTTCGGCGGAAGCCGCGCCGAGATCGGCTGCGGCGAGGCGCCGAGCTTCCACACGGCCATGCATGCGACCAGGAACTCGAGCGAGTTCGGAAGCGCGATCGTCACGCGGCTCTCGGGCCCGACCCCGAGCGCCTGATAAGCGCGCGCGAGACGATTCGAGCGCGCGTCCAGCTCGCGGCGCGTGATCGACTGCGCTCCGCAGATCGCCGCGATCCGACCCGGCGCCTCCTGCGCGAGCCAAGCGAGCGCCGCGCCGTACGAGACCTTCGCCAAGTGGACCTCCGCGATCACCCGTGGGGGCTCTCGGAACCCCCCGTCCCGCCTCACGAGTTCGGCGGCCGGCCCCTTTATGATACGGTACGTCTCGTTATTCCTCACTGCGCGATTGGCTGAGGTTTCGACCTTGAACAAGACGACCACCCTCGCCGCCGCCGTCGCCGAGCTGCGGGACGGGATGACGATCGGCATCGGCGGCTGGGGCTCGCGCCGCAAGCCGATGGCGATCGTCCGCGAGATCCTGCGCTCACCGGTGAAGGACCTCACCGTGATGAGCTACGGCGGCCCGGACGTCGGCCTGCTCTGCAAAGCCGGCAAGGTGAAGCGGCTCGTGTCCGGCTTCGTCTCGCTCGACTCGATCCCGCTCGACCCGCACTTCCGCGCGGCTCGCCAGAACGGCACGGTCGAGTTCCGCGAGCTCGACGAAGGCATGTTCCAGTGGGGCCTCTACGCGGCGGCGATTCGGCTGCCGTTCCTGCCGACGCGCGCCGGTCTCGGCAGCAGCGTGCTCGAGATCAACCCCGAGCTGAAGCTCGTGCGCTCGCCGTACCCCGACGGCGAGGAGCTGATCGCGATGCCGGCGCTCGCGCTCGACGTCGCGTTCATTCACATGAACCGCGCCGACGCGAAGGGCAACGGGCAGTACCTCGGCCCGGACGTCTACTTCGACGACGTGATGTGCGGCGCGGCGAAACGCCGCTTCATGTCGTGCGAGCGGATCGTGGAGACGAAGGATCTGCTCGCCGGTGGCGCGCTGCAGACGCTGCGCATCAACCGCACGCAGATCGACGGCGTGATCGAGGCGCCCGGCGGCGCCCACTTCACCGAGTGCCCACCCGACTACGGCCGCGACGAGGCGTTCCAGCGCGAGTACACCGCGAGCGCGAAGGACGAGGAGAATTGGCAGCGCTTCAAGGCGGAGTGGCTGGACGTCAGCGAGGCGGATTATCAGGCGAAGCTCCGCGCCAGGAGGACGGCGTGATGAGCGACGCGACTCGGGCCGAAGTCTGTGCGGCGGCCGTCTCGGACAACTTTCGCGGCGACGGCGAGATCCTCGTCTCGTGCTTCGGAAGCGTGCCCTCGCTCGGCGCGCGGCTCGCGAAATCGACGCACGCGCCCGACTTGCTGCTGACCGACGGCATCGCCTCGCTCGTCGACGGCGTGCAGCCCGTCAGCGGAAAGCGCGCGGCGCCGGTGGTCGAGGCCTGGATGCCGTTTCGCAGCGTGTTCGACCTGCTCTGGGGCGGCCGCCGGCACGTCGTGATGATGGCCAGCCAGATCGACCGCTTCGGCAACCAGAACTTCTCGGCGGTCGGCGCGCACGCGAAGCCGTCCGCGCAGCTGATCGGGATGCGCGGCGCGCCCGGCAACACGATCCACCACCCGACGAGCTATTGGGTCCCCAATCACTCGAAGCAGACGTTCGTGCTGCGCGTCGACGTCGTGTGCGGCATCGGGTACGACCGCGCGGCACAGCTCTCGCCGCAGCAGCGCCGCTTCCACGAGATCCGCCGCGTGATCTCGAACCTGGGCGTGTTCGACTTCGCGACGCCGGAGCGCCGCATGCGGCTCGCCTCCGTGCATCCCGGCGTGAGCGTCGACGACGTGGTGAAGAGCACCGCGTTCGAGCTCGCGATCCCGAGCGACGTCCCGACGACGCGCGCGCCGAGCGCGAGCGAGCTCGCGCTGATGCGCGAGCAGATCGACCCTGAAGGCTTCGCGAACAAGGAAGTCCGCTGACCGGGGACGTTCTTTAAGAAGCTAAGAAGCGTTCCCCGCGGGCTTCGCCCGCTGTCGGAATTCCACGAGGACTCGCCCGTGTTCCGGTCTCCCCTCCACACTCCGCTCTGCGACTTGCTGGGCGTCGCCGCGCCCATCATCCAGACGGGCATGGGTTGGGTCGCGACGCCGGAGCTCGTGGCCGCGGTCTCGAACGCGGGCGGCTTCGGCTTCCTCGCGGGCGCGACGATTCGGCCCGAGCAGATCGACGCCGCGATCGAGAAGGTGAAAGCGCTGACGCCGAAGCCGTTCGGCGTGAACTTCCTGATGGACGCGCCCGGCGCGGAGCGCATCGCGGACGCGCTCGTGCGCCATCGCGTGCGCGCCGCCGGCTACAACCGCTCGCCCGACGGCGCGTTGATTCGGCGCCTCAAGGACGCCGGCGTGCTGTGCATTCCGACCTGCGGCGCGCCGCGCCACGTGCAGAAGGCGGAGCAATTAGGCGCCGACGCGGTCGTCGTGCAGGGCGGCGAGGGCGGCGGACACACCGGCACGATCCCGAGCTCACTGCTGATCTCCGCGTGTGCCGACGCGGTGAGAATCCCGGTGATCGCGGCGGGCGGCTTCAAGGACGGCCGCGGCCTGGTCGCGGCGCTCGCGCTCGGCGCGCAGGGCATCGCAATGGGCACGCGCTTTCTGCTCACCGCCGAGAGTCCGGTGCCCCCGCAGACCGCGCAGCGTTACTTCGTGGCGGGCCTCACCGACGTGATCGTCACGAGCGAGATCGACGGCCTGCCGCAGCGCGTGATCGTGAACGAGCTGGTGCGCGCGCTCGAGGCGAAGTCGGGCGCCGCGAAGCTCTGGTTCGCGCTACGCAACGCGCTCGCGTTCCGCCGCGCGACCGGCGCCACGCTGCCCGACTTGTTGCGCAGCGCGCTCGCGTTACAGCGCAACGAGAAGCTGACGCGTTCGCAGCTCTTGATGGCCGCGAACGCGCCGATGCTCGCGAAGGCCGCGATGAACGACGGCGATCCGATCGGCGGCTACCTGCCGAGCGGCACGGTGGCCGGAGTGATTGCGGACCGCCCCACCTGCGCCGAGCTGATCGAACGCATCCTCAGGGAGGCGAACGAGACGCTCGCGCGCCTCGCCGCCGCGAAGGAGAGCTGATGTCGTTTCGGGTGAATGTCGACGCGCAGGGCGTCGCCGAGCTGACGATCGACAATCCCCCGGTGAATGCGCTCGGCCGCGACGCCTGGTTCGCGCTCGCGCGCCAGATCGAGGCGCTCGGCCGCGACTCCGGCGTGCGCGTCGTCGTGATCGACGCCGCGGGCAAGGGCTTCCAGTGCGGCGTCGACGTGAAGGAGCTCGCGAAGGACGGCTCGCTGATCGTCGACGTGAATCGCGGTTGTTATGAGGTGTTCGCCGCGATCTACGACTGCCCGGTGCCGGTGATCAGCGCGGTGCACGGCTTTTGCCTCGGCGGCGGCATCGGCATCGCTGGCAGCTCGGACCTCGTGCTCGCGTCCGACGACGCCACGTTCGGCTTGCCGGAGATCGACCGCGGCGCGATGGGCGCGGCGACGCACGCAATGCGGATGTTCGGCATGCAGGAGGCGCGACGCATGCTGCTCACCGGCGAGCCGATCGGCGCGGCGGAGGCGCATCGCCTGGGCGGACTACTCAAGGTGGTGCCGCGCGTGCAGCTGCACGACGCGGCGTTCGAGCTCGCGCGCAAGA
>DASTOI010000245.1:0-9342 GCA_035762585.1 Myxococcota bacterium | reverse complement strand
GTCTGGCGCGTCGGGCCGAGACATCTCGCGGCGATCGTCTCCCTCGTCACGCACGAGCCGCGCGAGCCCGAGCACTACAAGCAGCTGCTCCGCGAGCAGTCCGATCTCGCACACGTGACGATCGAAGTTCACCGCTGCCCGGACGGCGCCGAGCTCGCGGCGTAGGCGACGGAACGATGTGGCGCGTCGAGGCTCAGGCGGCGCCGCTGGGGCGAGCTGCCCTTTGATTCGCCCGTAACAACGCTTCCGAGGGCGCCGCGCCGTCACCGCCTTCGCCGCGGCGCTGGCTCTCTCGCCGGCGCTTGCGCTCGCGGACGAGAGCTCTCACTCGCTCGAGCAGCTCGTCGTCGAGATGGCCGACACTCCCGCCGACCACGCGGCGCGCGCCAGCCACTACCGCGCGAAGGCCGCCGCGGCGCGCGCCGAATCCGCGCGAAGCACGAGAGCATGGGCCGCACCTACAGCGGCGGAAAGTTCTTTCAGCGCAGCGCAATGCAGGCGCACTGCAGGAAGATCGCCGAGGAGAACGCGGCGGTCGCCGCGGAATCCGAAGAGCTCGCGAAGCTGCACGAGGCGGAGTCGAAGAGGTAGACGGGACTCTGGAGCGCCGCTCAGGGGCGCCGCGCTGACACCTTCAAGCTAGTCACTGAGGCGAGAACGCTCGCGAATTCTTCGGCGGAAAGGCCGGCGCGCACGGCTGCTTCGCGGAGTTCCGGTGTCTGGATGTCGACGATGCCCGCATAGCTCGCCTCGGAGACGTCCTCGAGGCGAAAGCCTGCGGCCTCGATCGCCGCGAGATAGTCGTCGCGGGGCAATGCCCCGGCGACGCAGCCCACCAAAGCCTCGACGCTGCTTCGCAGCGCCGCCGGAAGCGGCCGCTGGAGCACGAGGTCGGAGACCGCGAGTCGACCGCCCGGTCGCAGCACGCGCAGCGCCTCGCGAAAGACGCGTGGCTTGTCCGGCGAGAGATTGATCACGCAGTTGGAGATCACTGCGTCGATGCACGAATCTTCGACCGGAAGGTCCTCGATCGTGCCCTTGCGGAACTCGACGTTCGCGAAGCCACCGTCGAGCGCGTTCCTGCGCGCCCGGTCGAGCATCGCGTCGGTCATGTCGACGCCGATCACGAGCCCGTCAGCGCCGACGGCGCGCGCGGCGAGGAACACGTCGAAGCCGGCGCC
This sequence comes from Myxococcota bacterium, assembly GCA_035762585.1. Lineage (GTDB taxonomy): Bacteria > Myxococcota_A > UBA9160 > UBA9160 > UBA6930 > VGRF01. The sequence continues at coordinate 8,161 of DASTOI010000245.1, read as the reverse complement.
GCTGCCGAGATCGAGCACCACCTCGCCGGGACGAAGGCCGGCGATCGCGCCGGGGTTTCCGCAGCCCACTCCCAAGTTCGCGCCTTCAGGAACCGCGCTCAGCTCTTCATCGCGATAGCCGATCGCCTTCGCGATCTCAGCGGCATCCGGGCCGCTCGGGCCGCAGCAGGACGCCGGCCGGCTCGCGACGCCGGTGTAAGCCGCGCGAACCTTCGCGTGCACGAGCGTCCCATCCTCTTCCTTCGAGCTCTCACTCATTTCGCACTCCGCGGTTGAAGGATCCTGCCGAGCGTCTCCGCGAGCGAATCGCGGATCGCACGTGAAGGCGGCACGCCTTCCGGGTCGATGAAGACTTGGAGCATCAGGCCGTCGATCAAGCCGACGAGCAGCGCCGCAGTCTCGCCGGGCGGGAGCGTGCGAGCGATCTCGCCACGGCGCTGTCCATCCGCAATCAACGCGGCGAGTGCCGCCCGCAAGCGACGCAGCACGGGCCGCATCCGGCGCGTGTCGCGCGCCCAGATCTCGAGGAGTGGGCGGCCGAAGCTGGCCCACGCGGCGAAGCGCTCGACGACGCCGTCGGCGAGCCGTTCGATCCGTTCGGCGACGCTGCCGGGCGCGTCGAGCGCCGCCTGGAACAAGCGCTCCTCCTCCTCGAGCAGCTCGCGCGCGAGATCGCGCACGAGTGCGGCCTTGTCGGGGTAGTAGTGGTAGAGGCCGGTCCGGCTGACGCCGGCCTGTGCCGCAACCTGCGCGAGCCCCGTGCCGACCACTCCGCGTCGCGCGAACACGGCGCGCGCCGCGCCGCGAATCAGCCCTCGCTGCTCGTCGGCGTCAACGACCTTCGGCACCTGCGACCTCCTCGTCCGTCCCGCCGGCTTCGGCTGCCTCGACTTCTTCCAGAAAGGCGAGCACGGCCGATGCGTAGCGCTCGGGCTCTTCCTGCATGGGCATGTGCGCCGACTCTTCGAGCCACTCGACTCGCACGGTCCCCGGGATGTCGCCCGCGAGGCGCTCGGCGAGCGCCGGTCCGAAGTTCGTGTCCTGCTTCCCCCAGAGAATCAGCGTCGGCCGCTCGAACCGGCGCATGCCGTCGACCGCACGCAACGGCTCGCGATTGTGATCGCGATCGAGCTGCCAGCGAAAGAAGCGCACCAGGCGCTGCCAGCGCTCCGGTGTCGCCGTATGCGCGCGCACGTAGGCAGCGAGCACTTCGTCGCTGAATGCCTCCTTGCGATGCACGGCGATCTGGAAGACGTCGCGCTGCACCGCCGGAATCGTGAGCGCGGCGCGGAACAGCGGTGAGAGCACCGGATTCACGACGAGCTCGAGATAGGGGCGCTCGGGCGCGCTCGGCCACGCGTCGTACGCCTCCGCGTTCGTGAGCACCGCGCTGCGGATTCGCTCCGGATGCTGATTCATCATGATCTGGAGTGTCGCGGCGCCGTGGTCGTGGCCCACGAAGTGCGCGCGCTCGATGTCGAGCGCGTCGAGCAAACCGACCACCATCTCGACATCGCGCGGAAGGCGGTAGTCCTCGTCGAGTCGCACCTCGGTGTCACCTAGTCCGAGTAAGTCGGGCGCGATCACGCGATGGCTCGCCGCGAGGCGCGGAATCACGTCGCGCCACTCGTAGCTGTGGAAGGGGCAGCCATGGAGTAGGACCACCGGATCGCCCTGCCCGACGTCGATGATCGCGACCCGCCTCTCCCCGACCTCGACGGCTCGCTTCGTTTTCGAGAAGGCGTCGACGCCCGGATCAGCGAGAGAGCCCGCGACGCGCGGGCTCTCACCCAGGAAGCTGCCGGCCTCTCGCGCGGCCCAGAGCCAGCCGGCGAGCGCGGCGACCAGCACGCCCAGCAGCACGCGAACGGTGGTCTTCATCTCCTGCCTCTTTTATTTCGTCATCACTGTCGACTACAATGCAGCGCGCGTCAAGGAGTCGGAGCCGTGCTTCTACTGGAGAGGCTGTTCGTCGTCGCACACGTGGCGGCAGGCGTCGGGGCGGTGGCGAGCGGAGCCGCCGCGATGCTCGCGGCCAAGGGCGGCAGCGCGCATCGCCGACTCGGCCGCACGTATCTCGCGACGCTCGCCGGGGCCTGCGCGTCGGGAACGGCGCTCGCGATCCAGCGCTGGCCACGGTTCCCGCATCTCCTCGCGCTCGCAGGGATCGCAGCCGCTCTCGCAGCGCTCGGCTTCGCCGCACGGGGGCGCCCGAGCCGCGTCCTCCACCTGCTCGGCATGAGCGCGTCCTATGTCGCGATGCTCACCGCGTTCTACGTCGACAACGGACCCAAGCTGCCGCTGTGGAGACAACTACCGCCGTCGGTCTTCTGGGTGCTGCCCTCGCTCGTCGCACTCCCGCTGATCGTGCGCGCAACGAGACGGGAGCGGCGCCGATCGCCGGACGCGAGGCCAGCGCCGAGGGCGCGATGACGCAGTTCTCAGCTCGGCGACGCGGGACGCTGCGGCCGCGATGGGTCCGTGCTCAGCGCATCGAGCCGGATCGCGCGCGCGCCGCGGCGTTCGGCGCCGTCGATCGGCCGGTAGGCGAGCTCGACGCCGGTGCGCGCCGCCCGTAACAGCTGGCCGCCGCGGCTCATGTCGCCGCGGCCGACGAAGTCGCCCGGGAAGAGCAGCGCACGGCCGAACACCGGCAGCAGCACGTCGACGTACTTCGCGGTCGCGATGCTGCCGAGCAGCACGATTTCGGCGTCGCGCGGAAGCCGGGCGCGCAGATCCGCAGCGTGGTCGCGCAGCGGCTCGGCGTAGCGGCTCTCGGCGGCGTCGACGGGCACGCGAGCGAACGCGCGGATGTCGCGCAGCGTCACGGTCGCCTCGGGGAGGACGAGCCCGCGGCCCGCCGTGATCACAAATGCGCCGGGCACGCCGCCCAGCGGCGACGCGAATCTGCGCGCGTAGGTGAGCTTGCCGCGGAAGTAGAGCGACGACAGGAACGCGAAGACCTCGCCGAGCGGCGCGCCTTCGCCGCGCATGCGCTTCGCGAGGTCGAACGCAGCGCGCCGATCGAGCAGCTGGCGGCAGCGCTGGCCGGAGCAGCTGGCGGGCGAGAGCAGGAACACGCGCGCGGGCATCGGCCGGAAGTCAGCACGCCTCGCGGGCACGTGCAACGACTGGCGGTCGCGCCGCACGACGTAGAATCGCCGCGTGAAGCTCCCGATCTCGCCTCCGCTCGCGCCGATGCTGGCCAAGCGCGCCTCGGCGCTGCCGCAGGCCGACGGCTGGATCTTCGAGCCGAAGTGGGACGGCTTCCGCGTGCTCGTGTTTCGCGACGGCGACGAGCTCTTGCTCCAGAGCCGCGACGAGAAGCCGCTCGATCGATACTTCCCGGAGCTGCGCGCGCCGTTGCTCGCGCAGCTCCCCGAACGCTGCGTGCTCGATGGCGAGCTCGTGATCGCGCTGGATGGCGCGCTCGATTTCGAGGCGCTCCAGCAGCGCATCCATCCCGCGGCTTCACGCGTGCAGCGCCTCGCGAAAGAGACACCGACGAGTGTCGTGTTCTGGGACCTGCTCGGTGAGGGCGAGCGCGATCTGCGCGCCCGCCCGTTTCGCGAGCGGCGCGCCGAGCTCGAGCGACTGCTCGCGCACGCGACGCCGCCGATCCACCTGACGCCGGCGACGACCGAGCATGCCGTCGCCGCCGATTGGTTCCGCCGCTTCGAGGGCGCGGGGCTCGACGGCGTGATCGCGAAGCCCGCCGCCGGGCCCTACGAGCCCAACAAGCGCGCGATGCTGAAGATCAAGCACGAGCGCGAGTGCGACTGCGTCGTCGCTGGCTTCCGCTGGCACAAGCGCGGCGAAGGCAGCGCGCTCGGCTCGCTGCTGCTCGGTCTCTACGACGACGCGGGCGATCTGCAGCACGTCGGCGTCGCGGCCAGCTTCACCGATGCGAAGCGAAAGGAGCTCGTCGGGTTCCTCGCGCCGTACCGCGAGAACGCGCTCGCGGATCATCCGTGGCGCGATTGGGCGGGGGACGAGACCGCGGGCGAGAACGGCCAGCGGATGCCCGGCGCGAAGAGCCGCTGGAGCCAGGGCAAGGACCTCAGCTGGGAGCCGCTGCGCCCGGTGCTCGTCGTCGAGGTGGCCTACGACCACATGCAAGGCCGCCGCTTCCGGCACACCGCGCACTTTCGAAGGTGGCGCCCTGATAAGCCGCCGCGCGACTGCACCTACGCACAGCTGGAGGTGGTTGCGCCGCACGAGCTCGCCCAGATCTTCGCGGGCGGGCGCTGAGAGCGCGCCGGACCGCGCCACGAGCGGCTCGGCGAAACGTCAGGCCTCCGCGTCTCCGGCTTTGCGGCGCTCGCGCCATGCACGCGTCGGGTCGTCGTCCGGATCGGGCGGCTCCGGCGCGGGGCGCAGCGCTTCGGGCACGTTGCGCAGGTTCACGCGGATGCGCGTCCAGGTCGACGAGCGGCCGCGCATCGAGTCGACCAGCACGTCGTCGGCCGCGAGCGCCGCGGCGACCCCGGGGTGCCGCGCCTTCCAGCGCTCCAGCCCCGCGAGCGCGGCTTCCTTATTAGGGGAATTCGCGACGACGATCAGCGGCATCTTCGCGCGCGGCTCCCTGGCAGCCGCCTTCTTCCGCGACGGCGCGACGCGCGCCGCCTCGCCTTCCATCTTGCGGAAGTGCGGCGGCCAGGGCGCGTCGCCGAGGCCGGCTGCGTCGTCGCGCGCGGCGAGCTCGAGCAGCCGCTCGAGCGAGCCGGCCGCGGCGTCCATGCCGGCGTGGCGGTCTCCGATCTCCGCGAAGCGCTTCGGCATCGTCGCCACCGTGAAATCCGCCGGCTCGCAATCCGGCACCTCTTCCCATGCGAGCGGCGCAGACACGCGCGCGTCGGGCAGCGGGCGCACGGAGTACGCGGAGCACGTGGTGCGGTCCTTCGCGTTCTGGTTGTAGTCGAGGAAGACTCCGTGGCGCTCCTCCTTCCACCACTTCGAGGTCGCGAGCGCGGGCGCGCGGCGCTCGATCTCGCGCGAGAGCGCGAGCGCGGCGCGGCGGACGTCGGTGAAGCTCCAGCGCGGCTCGATGCGCACGTTCACGTGCATGCCGCGCGAGCCGCTCGTCTTCGGCCAGCCTGTTAGGCCGACCTCCCCGAGCAGCGCGCGCACCTCGAGCGCGACGCGCCGCACGTCCGCGAACGCGACGCCCGGGCCGGGATCGAGGTCGACGCGCAGCTCGTCGGGATGCTCGAGCTCGCCGGCGCGTACCGCGTGCGGGTGCAGCTCGATGCAGCCGAGGTTCACGATCCACGCGAGCCCCGCGGCATCGTCGACGACGACCTCCTCCGCGGTGCGGCCCGACGGGAACGAGAGCGTCACCGTGCGCAGCCACTCGGGCCGGCCCTCCGGCGCGCGCTTCTGATAGAACGCCTCGCGCTCGGCGCCGTGCACGAAGCGCTTCAGCACGATCGGGCGATCGCGAATTCCCGCGAGCGCGCCGGCTGCCACCGCGAGGTAGTACTCGACGAGCTGCAGCTTCGTGAGCTGCACGTCGCGCGAGAAATAGAGCTTGCTCGGGTGCGTGACCCGAACCTCTCGCCCGTCGATCTGCAGCAGCTTCGGCGTCTCTTCCTTGGCCACGAAGCCGAAGCTACACCGCCGCAAGCGGCGCGGAGCGCCGCGCGCAGCGAGGCCACGCGAGCGTGCGGCTCGCGTGAGCCGAGCGACGTCGAACAGTGACCTCCGTGTATCGCGAACGCCCGTCCATGCGCGCTGGCCGCGCTGTCAGGAGTCCCGCAAGCGGCGCGGAGCGCCGCGCGCAGCGAGGCGAAGCCGAGCGAAGTCGAACAGTGGCCTCCGTGTATCGCGAACGCCCGTCCATGCGCGCTGGCCGCGCTGTCACGAGTCCCGCAAGCGGCGCCGAGCGCCGCGCGCAGCGAGGCGAAGCCGAGCGAAGTCGAACAGTGGCCTCCGTGCAGCGTGGGCTCGCCCACGTGCGGTGTTCGCGCGCTGAGCCAGTCTCTCCTCTATGGCGGACACGAAGCAGGATGTGCTCGACATGCTGCGCGAGCTCGCCGAGCTGACGATGCTCGACGAGGCCGACCCGCAATCGTTCCGCGTCCGCGCGTACGAGAGCGCCGCGCAGGCGATCGCCGCGCAAGCGACCGATCTCGGCAGGCTGACGGCGCACGAGCTCCAGCAGATCCACGGCATCGGCAAGAGCACCGCGGCGAAGATTCGCGAGCTGCTCGAGACGGATCGCGTCGAGAAGCTCGAAGCGCTGCGCGCGAAGCACCCGAAGAGCGTCGTCGCGCTGCTGCGCATTCAGGGCGTCGGGCCGAAGCTGGTGCAGAAGCTGCGCGCCGAGCTGAACGTGCAGTCGATCGACGACTTGAAGGCCGCGATCGCGGCGCGCCGGCTGCGTGGCGTGCCGGGGCTGGGCCCGAAGTCGGAGGAGAAGCTCGCGGACGCGCTCGCGCGGCTCGAGGCGCAGGGCTCGCTCGCGCGCACGCCGATCGCGACCGCGCACGTGCTCGCGGAGCGAATTCTCGAGCGCGTGCGCGACGTGCCCGGCGTCACGCACGCCGCCGCGTGCGGCTCGCTGCGCCGGTTCGCGGAAACGATCGGCGACGTCGACCTCGTCGTCGCCGCGAGCGACCCCGCGCCGGTGATGGAGGCGCTCGTCTCGATGCGACTCGTCGAGCGCGTGCTCGTGCGCGGCGAAGCGAAGACCAGCGTGGTCACGCAGCGCGGCACGCAGGTCGATCTCCGCGTCGTCACTCCGCAACAACTCGGAGCCGCGCTGCTCTACTTCACCGGCTCGAAGGGCCACAACATCAAGCTGCGCCAGCGCGCGCTCGCGCGCGGGCTCACGCTGAACGAGTACGCACTCTCCGAGCTCGAGAGCGGCCGCGTCGTCGCGAGCGAGAGCGAAGAGCAGATCTATCAGGCGCTCGGGCTGCCGTTCATCCGCCCCGTGCTGCGCGAGGATGCCGGCGAGATCGAGGCGGCCGAGAGCGGCGCCCTGCCGGCGCCGCTCGGCCCCGTGATCGGCGACTTCCACGTACACACGACGGTGTCGGGAGACGGGCGCTCGCCGCTCGCAGAAGTCGTCGCGGCGGCGCGCGAGCGCGGCTACCGCGCGCTCGCGATCACCGACCACGCCGAGGGCACGCTCTCGGGCGTGAAGCGCGACGCGCTGCTCGCGCAGCGCGCCCAGATTCGTGCGTTGCAGGCCGAGCTGGGGGATTCGCTGCGCCTGCTGCACGGCGTCGAGCTGAACATCGGCCCGCGCGGCGAGCTCGACTATGACCCCGAGTTCCGTAACAGCTTCGATTTCTGCCTCGCCTCGGTGCACGACCACTTCGAGCTCGACCGCGCGGCGCAGACGCGCCGCATCGCGACTGCGATGCAGGACCCGAGCGTGCGCATGATCGGGCACCTCTCGGCGCGCATGATCGGCGGCCGCCCGCCGATCGAGCTCGATCTCGACGCGATCCTCGCCGCCGCGGAGGCGACGGGAACCGCGCTCGAGGTGAACGGCGCGCTGCAGCGGCTCGATGTCTCGGCCGACGGGCTGCGCCGCGCGCGCGGCCGCCGCGTGCAGCTCGTGCTGACGAGCGACGCGCACCACGCGCGCGAGCTCGAGCGCGTGCGCTTCGCCGCGCTGAACGCCGAGCGCGCGTGGATCGCCCCGGAGCAGGTCGTGAATGCCGGGCCCGCGGAGCGGCTCGTCGAGTGGACGCGCGCGAAGCGCGTCGTCGCATGACGATCGCTCGGGGCGCGGCCGGGGTTGCGGTCAGCCCGCGTGCTCCTTCACGTACGCGTCGACGAGGTCGCCGATGTAGTGCATCTGCGCGTCGCCCTGCGCGTGGTTCATCGGGAGGATCACGCCCTGCTCCATCACGCGGTCGGCGTTGGGCAGCCCGTTCGGGTCGATGCGCATCGCGATCTTCTTGAACGCGGGCTGCCGCGCGGCGTTGCCCGTCCAGACCATGCGCGTGTCGACGCCGTTCCTCTCCATGTACTGCTGGAAGTGCGCGCGCCGGATGCCGCTCTCGGGCAGGATCCGCGTCGCGAACATGTGCCACGCCGTGTCGATGCCCGGCGTCGTGCGCGGCAGCGCGAAGTGCTTCGGGTGGCGGCCCAGGCGCTCGCACAGCACCGCGAAGTTCTTCTTCCGGCGCTCGAGGTTCGCGGC
>DASTOI010000244.1:0-4573 GCA_035762585.1 Myxococcota bacterium | reverse complement strand
GAAGCTGATCCCCTGAGAGCTCGCGCGCTCTCTCGCTCTTTGTCGTTTTCTACGGGCGACTTCGCGGGGCTCGTGCGCTTAGGCTCGTGTTCCCCAACAACGAGGAGATTCCCGTGCAGGAGCAGCGAGCGCGGCAGGAATCGGCGCGGCCGGTGCGAACCCTTCCCTCTGGAGGCGCGCATCTCGCCGATGCCGCGAGCGAAGCGTTCGCGGGCGGCGCGCCGCTCGTGCGCCGGTTGCGCGAGCAGCTCGCGAGCGCGGCGGCGCTGCGCGGTCCGGTGCTGATCACGGGCGAGCCCGGCTCCGGCCGCACGCGCGCCGCGCGCTGGCTCCACGTGCAGAGCGCGCCGCGCGCGCAGTTCCTCGCGCTGCGGGGCTTGCCGCCGCGCGCGAACGTCGGCGAAGCCACGCTGTTCCTGCCCGATCTCGACGAGGCGCCGGTCGCGGTGCAGGCCGAGTGGCGCGCCTGGCTTGCGGCCGCGCCGGCGTGCGTGCGCGCGATCGCGACCGCGCGCGTCGCGTGGCCGAGCGACGGCAGCTTCGAGCTATTCGCGGAGCTGCGCCGCTTCGTGATCCAGGTGCCCGCGCTGCGGGAGCGGCGCGACGACTTCGCGGCGATCGCGGTCGACATCGCGCGCGAGATCGCGGGCGAGCTCGCTGCGCCGCCGCTCACGTTCGGCGCGGGTGCGCTCGCCGCGCTCGAGCGCGCGCCGTGGATCGCGAGCGCAGCGGTGCTGCGCCGCGTGCTCGAGCAGCTCGCAGCCGGTGCGCGCTGCGGCGAACCGGTGAGCGCGTCCGAGGCGAGCGGAGCGGCCGAAGCGCAGCGCCCGAACGTCGCGACGCTGCGCGAGCAGGCTCTCGTGCGCGAGCGCGATCAGCTGCTCGCCGCGCTCGCGGCCGCTGGCGGCAACATGGCGCGCACCGCGCGACGCCTCGGCCGCAGCCGCGCGGCCGTGTACCGGTTGCTCGCGAAGCACGGAATCGCGCTCGGCACGCGCAGGTAGGCGCGAGCCCCGTCGCATCCGAGCCCAATCGAGCGCGATAAGCTGCGCTGCTCGGAGGCGCGCGCGATGGCGGACGGGGACTGGAAGGCGTTCGAGCTCGAGCGCGAGATCGAGAGCCAGCAGCTGAGCGGCCGGCCGTATCGCGAGTTCCTGCGCGTCCCGGCGCTCTCGTGCGGGATCTACACGCTGCCGAAGGGCGCGAAAGATCTGCAGTCGCCGCACGACGAGGACGAGGTCTATCTCGTCGTGCGCGGCAAGGGACGTGTCCGCGTCGGCGGCGAGGAACGCCAGGTCGGCCGCGGCTCGCTGCTCTACGTGCGCGCGACGTCCGAGCACTCGTTCTTCGAGATCGAGGAAGAGATCACGCTGCTGGTGTTCTTCGCGTCGGGCGGGCCGGCGGTCTGAGCGCGGCCTGAGAGATCCCATGGAGCGCGTCCCCGAGCCCGAGCTGATGGAGGACGAGCAGCAGGCGCTCGCCTATGCGCGGGCGAACTTCGCGGCGCCGCACGACCGCTTCGTCGCGCTGCTGTGCGAGCGAAGCGGCGCGCATGCGCTCGAGGGCGCGGCGCTCGATCTGGGCTGCGGTCCCGGTGACGTCACGTTCCGCGTCGCGCGCGCGCTGCCGCGGCTGCGCATCGACGGCGTCGACGGCTCCGAGGCGATGCTGCGCCTCGCGCGCGCGGACGCGAAGCAGCGCGGCCTCGAGCCGCGCGTCCGCTTCGCGCGGGCGTACCTACCCGACGAGGCGCCGCCGGCGCGCGACTACGCGCTCGTCTACTCCAATTCGCTACTGCACCACCTGCGCGATCCGGCCGCGCTCTGGGAGAGCGCGACCCGTTATGGCGCGCGCGGCGGGCAGCTGTTCGTCGGCGACCTGATGCGCCCCGAGAGCGAGCAGGCCGCTCGCGCGCTCGTCGCGCGCGAGGCGAGCGGGGAGGCCGAGGTGCTCCAGCGCGATTTCCTGTGGTCGCTGCGAGCGGCCTACACGCCCGACGAGGTCCGCGCCCAGCTCGACGCCGCCGGCCTCGCCCACTGCGCAATCGAGGTCGTCTCCGACCGCCACTGGATCGCCTACGGGACGCTGACACCGCTCGAGGGCTGATCCCTCGTTCCGTCATTGCAGCGAAACTGTTCGCGGTCGACCGCGCTCGTCGTACCCTGGGCGCCGTGGTGAGCTGACCTCTCGCAGCGTCGTTCGTTCGCGGAGCCCGCTCCGCGTTCTCTGAACCCGCGCGCTCCACGAGCGCCGCGATTCGGCGCCTCGCGCCGAGAGAGGTCCATCGTGCCTGCCATCGTTCCCTTCGAGCCTGCTCATCTCCCTGCCTGCCGCGCGATCTTCGAGACGATTCCCGAGTGGTTCGGCATCGCCGCATCGAACGAGAAGTACCTGCGCGAGCTCGGCGAGCTGCCTGCATTCGTCGCGGTCGAGAGCGACGCGGTCGTGGGCTTCGCGAGCCTACGGACGCATTTCCCCGAAGCTGCGGAGCTCGAAGTGCTCGCGGTCCGCCGCGACCTGCACCGCCGCGGCGCCGGCCGCGCGCTCGTCTCGCACTGCGAGGATTGGTTGCGCGCGCGCGGCGTCGCTTGGCTCCACGTGAAGACGCTCGCACCGTCCGATCCCGACCCGGGCTACGCAAAGACCCGCGCGTTCTATCGCGCGCTCGGCTTCGCGCCGCTCTTCGAAACGGAGCTGTGGGGACCGGGGAATCCGACGCTGATCTCGGTCAAGCGGCTCGCGCCCTAGCAAGCGCAGCGCGCAGCGAGGCGGAGCTGAGCGGAGGTCGATGCGATAGGAGCCGAGCGAAGTCGAACCGTGGCCTCCGCGTGCGCTGGACCCTCGGCGAGCGGTAATCGGGCATCCGGAGTCGATCTCCTAATCGATCAGCTCGAGCGCCCAGTCGAGCAGCTCGTCGCCTTCGAACAGGAAGCGCCCGGAGAAGCGGCGGCCGGCGAAGAGATGCGGGAGCCAGAGCGAGTCGTCGCTCCACATCTGGGCGTACGGGACCATGTCGATCGGGGACCAGAACGGGTCGGCCTCGTCGGTCGCCGCGGGCTCGCCATCGAGGGCGCTCGCGCGGAAGACGTGCACGTCGGTCGCGTAGCCGTCCGTGAAGTGGAAGCGGTTGCGTCCGCACCACGCGAGGCCGCGCGGCGCGGCGCACACCTCCTCGCGCACTTCGCGCACCGCGCAGGCGAGCGGCGATTCGTCCGGCTCGAAGCGGCCGCCCGGGGCGTTGACCTTGCCGGCGCCGAGCCCGCGCTTCTTGTGGATCAGCAGCACCTCGCCGCCGCGAACGACGAACACGAGCGTGCAGAGCACGCCCGTCCAGCGCTCCCAATCGATGTCGGCGAGCTTTCGCGGCGCGGTCACGAGCTCAGCGTCCCTCGCGCGGGCGCGCGCGGCAATTGGGGTCAGGCACGATCGGCCGATTCGACGATCCGTGCCTGACCCCTCCGATATCGCCGCCTCTCTATTCGCGAGGCGTTGGCGCGCGTTGGTGGGAGAGCTGCGCCTCGCAGTGCCCCGGCTCGCCCCTCACCGATGCGCAGCGGCGCCTGCGAACGCCGCGGAACCTCGGGCGCGTTGGTCGCGCGCTGAATAGGCTCACGCGTCGGCGCCGTCCCACGGCGCACAGGAGGTCGCGAACATGCAGGTCCGCGGCACGATTCGAAAGGTCTTTCTGAGTGCGCTGTTGATTGGCGCCACCGGCGCGTTCTCGGCGTGCGTGGTCAACGACGGCTACTCGGGCGGCGGGTACGACGACGACTACTACGACTACCCGCCCGCGCGGCCGCGTCACGGCTACCGCTACGCGTACCCCGGCGGCCTCACGCTGATCTACGACTCCGGCATCGGCCTCTACTCGGTGTACGGCCATCAGGACTACTACTTCCACGATGGGTACTTCTACCGCTGGAACCGCGGCTACTGGCACCGCGCGCGCCACTGGAACCGGGGGTGGGAGCGCTGCGACTACCGCCGGGTGCGCCCGATCTACAACGTCCACAACCATTACTACCGCCATGGCCGGCGCCCCCATCACGACTGGGATCGGGATCGCGACTGGGACCGCGACCATCGCGACCACCGCGATCGCGACTACGTCGACCGGGTGCGCGATGCAACGGAAGACGCGCGCCGCCGCGAGCGCTCCGAGGACTACGCGCAGCGCGTGCGCGCCGAGCAGCAGCGCGAGGAGGCGCGCCGGCGCGAGGCGCAGCGCGAGCAGGCCGAGCGCGCTGAGCATCGGAGCGACGACGGCTACACCAACCGCGTGCGCGACGCCCAAGAGAAAGCGCGCCGTCGCGATGAGGAGCGCAAGCGCGAGCTGAGCGACGAGCTGCGCGAGCGCTCACGCGAGAGCGATCCGGTCGACCACCTGCGCCACCCCGACCAGCACGTGCGCCGCGACGCCGTGCAGCGCCAGCGGGCTGCGCTCCCCGCCGTGTCCGCACAGCGGGAGGAGCGCGACCGGAGCCAACGCCAGGCCGTGGAGCAGGCCGCGCGCGAGCAGCGCCACGCGCAGAAGGCGGCCCGCCAGGAGCGCCGCGAGGAATCGCGCGAGAGC
>DASTOI010000243.1:0-8387 GCA_035762585.1 Myxococcota bacterium | reverse complement strand
CCGTGCTCATACTCGTTCGCGATCGCGGTGGGCAAATCCATTGACCACTGCTCATACGAGGACATGCGATCTCCGCGGAGGCAGAGCTGAGGGAACGCGGCAAGCATGCGGGCCATCTCCTTCGCCGCGGCCAGCGTCTCGCCCGGCTCGACGAGCCGGTTGGCCAGACCGAACTGGAGCGCCTCTTCGCCGCTGACTCCGCGGCCCGTGAGAATCATGTCGAGCGCGCGGCCCTGGCCGACGATGCGCGGCAGCCGAATCGTGCCGCCGTCGACCAGCGGCACGCCCCAACGCCGGCAGAACACGCCGAACACCGCGCTCTGCTCGACGACGCGCAGATCGCACCAGAGCGCGAGCTCGAGACCTCCGGCGACCGCGTAGCCGGCGACCGCCGCGATCACCGGCTTCGAGAGCTGCATGCGCGTCGGCCCCATCGGGCCGGACATGTCGACTTCACCCGGCGGCAGCTCACTTCCGCTCGGCGGCGTCACGCGATTTCCGCGCGCGGTCGCGACCGCCTTCAGGTCCGCGCCGGCGCAGAAATTCCCGCCGTCGCCGAACAGCACCGCGACGCGCGCGTTCTCGTCGCGCTCGAACTCCGCGAACGCGGCGGCGAGCGCCTCGGCGTGCACGCGGTCGACCGCGTTTCGCGCCTCCGGGCGCGAGTGGATCACGCTGGTGACGTAGCCCTGCTTCTCGACCCGAACCGGCATCGCTCCTCCTAATGACTCGCGCGCGCAGGTTGCGCCGGCGGCAGCGCCGGCAGATCGGGCTCGACCGGGACCGCGAGCGCTTCCGCGACCATCGAGAGCATCGTGTACTGCCCGACCAGGAACGGAATCTCCACGAGCTGAGCGTCGCTGAGCTCCGTACGGAGGGCGTCCCAAGTCGGATCGTCGATACGTTGCGTCGCGTGCAGCTGGTCTGCGGCACGCAGCAACAGCAACTCGCGCGCGGACAGCGTCGCGTCGCCCTGATCGGCGACGCGCGCGATCTCGGCCTCGCTCAGGCCGGCGGCGCGCGCGTAGAGCACGTGGTGCCCCCACTCGAAGTGCGACTGCGAACGCCACGCCGTCCGCAGCGCGAGCAGCTCGGACTCGCGGCGCGGGAGCACGCCGCGCTGCGCCAGCGTGGTCGCGAATTCGAGGAACGGGGCGAGCAGCGTCGGGTGATGAGCGATCACACCGAGGATCGGGAGCGGCTTGGCTCCGGGCTTCGCCTCGCCGCTCAGCGCGGAGACGCGCGGCAACGTCGCGGCGAGCAGCGCGCGCGTCTGCGGGCTCCACTGCGCCTCGGGGAGCGGCGCGAGGCGCGCGCCCACGGTGGCCGGCGAATCCGCGTGCCCGCCCTCGCACAGCAGCGCGAACAGCAGCAGCGAGCCGGTGAGCTTCGCTCTCATGCGGGGCTCCGCGGCGCGCCCATCGCTCCGACCTCGCGCGCCTCAAACGAAACGGGCGCGGGCGATCCCTCTCGCCCGCGCCCCGATTCTGTCACGCGTCGCCTGGTCGCCTCACGCGCGCCTGCGTCTACTTCGCCTTCACGGTTCCGGTCGGCACGTCGCGGAACGGGATGCCCTTGTCCGCGCGCCACTCGGCCGGCAAGCCGAGCACGCGCTCGGCGATGATGTTGCGCATGATCTCGTCGCTGCCGCCCGCGATGCGGATGCCGGGCGACGCGAGGTAGCCCTCCATCCAGCTCGCGTCCGGCGCGGCGGGATCGAGCAGGCCGCCGGCGGCGCCCTGCAGCTCCGACGCGAACGACGCCATCTGCTGCGAGAGCGGCGCGCCGACCGCCTTGCCGATCGAGCCTTCGGGCCCCGGCGTCGCGCCGCGCGAGATCGCGCTGAGCGTGCGGTAGCCCGTGTACTGCAGGCCCTTCGACTGCACGAAGTAGTCGGCGAGCTTCTGCCGCACCGCCGAATCCTGGATCGCGGGCTTCCCGCCGCGCTTCACCTTGCGCGCGAGCCGGAACAGATCGCGCACGCGGCCCGAGCCCTGGCCCGCGCCGATCGAGACGCGCTCGTTCATCAGCGTCGTGATCGCGACCTTCCAGCCTTCGCCGACGCCGCCGAGCCGCTGCGAATCCGGCACGCGCACGTTGGTGAAGAACACCTCGTTGAAGCCGGCGCCGCCGTTGATCTGCTTGATCTGCCGGATCTCGACGCCCGGCGCGTGCATGTCGACGATGAAGTAGGTGAGGCCGTCGTGCTTCGGCAGGTTCGGATCGTGGCGCGTCACGATCATTCCCCAGTCGGAATAATGAGCGCCCGTGCTCCAGATCTTCTGGCCGTTGATGATCCAGTCGTTGCCGTCGCGGACCGCGGTCGTGCGCAGGCCCGCGAGATCCGAACCCGCGGCCGGCTCGCTGAACAGCTGGCACCAGATCACTTGGCCGCGCGCCATCTCCTTGATGAAGCGATCCTTCTGCGCCTGCGTGCCGTGAGCCATGATCGTCGGGCCCAGCATGCCGTGGCCGATGCCGTAGATGTTGGGCGGAACGTGATACTTCGCCTCTTCCTGGTTGAAGATCACGTTCTCGAGTCGCCCTAATGCCTGGCCGCCGTACTCCTTGGGCCAGGTCAGCACCGCCCAGCCGGCGTCGAACTTGGTCGCCTGCCAGGCCTTCGCGCGCGCGATGTCGTCCTTCGTCTCGCGCTCGAACTCGTCGCCGCCCGGCGCGCTCGGGTCGAGCTTTCTCAGGTGCTTGTCGAGAAACGCGCGCGCCTTGGCGCGGAATTCGGCTTCTTGCGGCGTGTCGTCGAAATTCATGGTCGGGTCCTTCGCTCGTTTCGCTGAAGTGGGGTTATCAGGCGCTCGCGCTCAGATCGTCGCGTCGACGCGCGTGACGAGCGCGTCGCGCCACTCGCTCGGCGAGCCGATCGCGGCCGCGAGCGCGCGCGCGCGGCGGTAGAACAGGTGGCAGTCGTACTCCCAGGTGTATCCGACGCCGCCGTGCATCTGGATCAGCTCTTCGCTCGCGAGCGTGAACGCGTCGCACGCGGCAACGCGCGTCGAGGCGGCCGCAACCGGCAGCTCGTCGTTGCCGTTCGAGAGCGCCCAGGCCGCGTAATAACCGTTCGAGAGTGCGATCTGGATCTTGCAGAACACGTCGGCCATGCGGTGCTTCAGCGCTTGGAACGAGCCGATCGCGCGGCCGAACGCGAAGCGGCTCATCGTGTAGTTGCGCGTGATCTCGAGCGCGCGCTCTGCGCCGCCGACCTGCTCGTAGCCGATCAGCACTGCGGCGCGGTCGAGCACCGCGGCCGCGATCTTCGCGCCCTCTCCCGCCGCGCCGAGGCGCTCGGCCGCTGCGTTCTTGAATTCGAGCTTCGCTTGCGGGCGGCTCGGATCGAACGCCGCGAGGTTCGTGCGCGCGACGCCCGGGGCGTCGAGGCTCACCAGCGCGAGCGAGACGCCCGCGCCTTCCTTCGCGACCACGACCGCAATGCCCGCGGCGCCGCCGTCCGGCACCGGCAGCTTCACGCCGTTCAACTTACTGCCGTCGAACGTCGTCGCGACGTCGCTCGGGTTGAAATCGCCCGCGCCCTCGGCCAGCGCGAACGTCCCGATCAGCTCGCCGGACGCGAGCTTGGGCAGGTACTTCTTCTTCTGCTCCGCGCTGCCGGCCTGCAGGATCGCCTCGGCGCACAGGTAGATCGACGAAGAGAACGGGATCGGCGCGAGCGCGCGGCCGAGCTCCTGCGCGATCAGCACCAGCTCGAGGTAGCCGAGGCCGGCGCCGCCGTACTCCTCGGGGATCGCGGTGCCGAGCCAGCCGAGCTCGGCGACGCCCTTCCACAGCTCGGCCGCGTAGGGCTGGCCGGACTCGAGGACCTTGCGGCACACCTCGAGCTTGCTGTGCTCGGTGAGATAGTCGCGCGCAGCCTTCTGCACGAACTTCTGTTCTTCGGAGAACTCGAGATTCATCGGATGGGGTGCTCCCTGTTGCGCATTTCCGCCGTGATGAAGAGGCGCAGCATACCCCGGTGGATTTTTCGTTGCTGCGGGCGCAGCGGTGCGCGGCGAGAGCGAGCCGAGCGCGGGACGCTCTCCCGCCAATGACCGTCTACCGCCTGCCGCGCGCCCATCTCTTTCCGGATCCCACGGAGGCCGAGCCGTCGGGCCTGCTCGCGGTCGGCGGCGACGTCGAGCCGGGGCGCGTTCTCACGGCCTACGCGCAGGGCATCTTCCCGTGGTACGAGACGCCGCCCGTGCTGTGGTTCTCGCCCGACCCGCGCGGCGTCCTCGCGCTGCGCCCGGAGAGCGCGCTGCACGTGCCGCGCCGGCTCGCGCGCACGCTGCGCCAGGGGCTGTTCCGCGTGACGCTCGACGCCGCGTTCGACGACGTGCTGCGCGCCTGCGCCGAGACGCCGCGCGCGGGTCAGCGCGGCACGTGGATCACGCGCGAGCTCGCCGCCACGTACCGCACGCTGCACGCGCGCGGCATCGCGCACTCGTGCGAGGCGTGGCTCGGGCCGCGGCTCGCGGGCGGCGTTTTCGGCATCGCGATCGGCGACGCGTTCTTCGCGGACTCGATGTTCCATGGCGCGCGCGACGCGTCGAAGGTCGCGCTGGTCTCGCTGCTGCGTCACCTAACAGCCGAGGGCTTTGCGCTGGTCGACTGTCAGCTGCCGACGCCGCACCTCGCGACGCTCGGCTTCGCGTCCTGGCCGCGCGCGAAGTATCTGCGCGCCCTCGCGAAGGCGGTGCGGGCCAAGCGCGAGCCCGCGAAGTGGCGCATGCGGGAGTCGACCGGCACGCCGGCCGCTTGAGCGCGCAGCGCGTGGGAAGGCCGCCGGCAATGGCGGCTCCTCAGGGCTCCGGCGCCTCAAGCCAGCGTCGGACCGCGCCGATCCATGGGCTCGCTCGGAAGGAAACTCGAGGTGCGCGCGTCCTTCCGAGCCGTCTTCCGCGGGTTGTTTCGGAGCCTCGCGTCGCGGGTCGGCTTCTTCGTCTTCGCGGCGACGCTGACCAGCGCGCTCGCGGTCGCCACGACCTCGGCGTTCGCAGTGCGTGCGTTCCTGCGCGGAAAGCTCGAGGACCGCATCCCGGAGGCGGCCACGCGCGCGAGCGAGCGGCTCGAGCTCTGGTACGCGCAGCGCGCGCTCGACGTCGAGATCTTCTCGCACGCGGCGATCGTCACGAACGGCCTCGCGCGCCTCGCGGACGCCGGCCGCGCGCGCGCTGCGGATCGCTCCGACGTCGAGCAGTACCTGCGCTACGTGCGCGAGGACTTGCCGAGCTACGCGGCGATCTTCGCGCTCGCGAAGGACGGCAGAGAGCTGGCGAGCGTCGGAGCGCACGATCCACTCGATCCCGCGCTGGCGCGACGCCTGGCCGGCGTGCAGGGCGTCGAGATCTCCGGCGTGCTGGCGACGGGCTCGGGCGCGCGCGTCCAAATCATCTCGGCGCCGGTGGGGGGCGCAGGCGCGCCTCCGGTCGCGACGCTGCACGCGATCCTCCCGCACGCGGAGCTGCACAAGCAGCTCGTCGCCGCGGCGAGCGAGAACGGCGGGCGCCTGGTCGTCTTCGACGCGGGCGGCACGCTCGTCGCGAGCTCGCTCGGCGGCGAGATCGCGCCCGCGCGCATGCCGCGGCGGCTCGCGGAGAGCGCGCGCGGCGAGGTCGTCGCGTACTCCGCGTCCGACGGCACACGCGTCGTCGCGAGTGCGATGCCGTTCCCGCGGCTCGGCTGGCGCATCGTGTTCGAAGGCGATTACGGCTCCACCTTCGCGCCGATCGCGTCGATCCTGCGCCGCACGGTCGGCCTGAATCTCGGCATCGTGCTCGTGCTCGCGGGTCTCGCGTTCGCCGCTGCGCGCTCGATGCTCGAGCCGCTGCACGAGCTCTCGAGCTGCGCCGAGCGGCTGCGCGACGGCGAGTCCGGCGTCGTATTGCCGGTCGTCACGAGCAAGGACGAGGTCGGCATCCTGACGCGGAGCTTCGGCCAGATGGTCGACAGCCTGACGCGCGCGAACGAGGCGCTCGCGCAGCTCGCGATCACGGACGGTCTCACGAAGATCCACAATCACCGCTTCTTCCAAGACCGCCTGCCCGAGGCGATCCGGCGCTGCGAGAGCAGCGGCGAGCCGCTCGCGCTCGTGCTGATCGACATCGACGACTTCAAGGCGCTGAACGATCGCCACGGACACGCGGGCGGCGACGCCGTGCTCGAGCAGCTCGCCGGCGTGCTTGCCGCGCAGGCGCGCGACCGCGATCTGGTCGCCCGCTACGGCGGCGAGGAATTCGTGCTGCTCGCGCCGGACGCCGATCTCGCGACGGCGGTCGCGCTCGCCGAGAAGCTGCGGCTCGCGGTCCACGCTTCCGTCTTCCGAGCGACGCCGCTCGCGGAGCCGATCGCAGTGACGATCTCGGTCGGCGTCGCCGCTTATCAGGGCGACGCCGCGCGCCTGTTCGCGGACGCCGATCGCGCGCTCTACGCGGCCAAGGACGCCGGCAAGGACTGCGTGCTGGCGGCTCGCGAGGCGTGAGCGGGGCCCGGCGGCTCGAGCGGCGCGCGAGCCGTCTCCGTCAACGTCCTTCGAGCAGGCCGGTGTGCACGAATCCGACGCGGCCGGTCGCGGTGCGCACGAGCGACCACTCGCCCTCGCTGCCTTCGACGAGCACCGGCAACCGCGCCGGCAGCACCGCGAGCACGGCGCTCTCCTGACTCGGGCCCTCGCGCAGGTTCACGCGCGCGGCGCGGACGAACTGCGTCTTCGGGTCGGACGCGACGCGATCCGCCTCCGCCGCGAGCGAGCTCGCGATGCGCGATGCGCGCGAGACGAAGAACACCGCGGAGCCGATGTGCCCCACGGCGAGCTGGCGATCGGCCTCCGCGAGCTTCTCGCGCGCCTCGCGGGCTTCGTCCGCGCGCCACGGCGCACGCCGCGCGGCGCGATCGACCTGGATGCGCGCCTCGGCGAGCGCGGAGACCGCTTCGGCCCGCCCCTGCGCGCCGCGCATCCCCGACTCGACGGCGAGCAACGTCTCCTCGGCCGCGCGCAGGTCGGCGTGCAGGCGCTCGATCTCGAGCTCGAGCGCTCGAACGCGGTCCGCGTCGGCGCGCCGCTGGATCTCGGGCGTCGGTGCGATCACTGCGGCGGGCGCGAGCGCAGGCGACGACTCGGCCCTCGGGAGAGGTTTCGGCGTCGCGCAGGCCGCCGCGAGCGCGGCGAGTACGACAATCGGCCCAGCTCTGTGCATCGACCCTCTCGAGATTGGGACGGATCGGCTCCGAACGCGTGCCACTTGACCGGCAACGAGCGGGCAGCGCTGCGAAGCGCGTGCGGGGCGCGGTGGCGCGCGATGTGCCAGGGAGAGCTGGCCTCACTCCAGCGTCGCGTACACGGTGCTGCGGTCGGCGGCGCGCCGTCCGGCCAGCTCGGCCGCGCATGCAGCGAGATCGCGCGCCCACTCGTCGATCACCGGCGCGTTGCCCGCCGAGAGCGTGCTGTGCAGCGAATCGGGCGGCGCCTGGCGGTCGTGGAACCAGCCGCCGCGCGCGAGCAGCGCGTCGCCGAGCGCGAACACGTCGAGCGGGCCGCCGGGCGCCGCGCTGAACGCGACCACGTGCGCGTCGGGCGCACCTAACACCTGCAAGCCGGGCACGCTCCCGATCGCGGCGAGCATGCGGTCGCGCGCCGCGAACGTCGCGCGCGTGAGCCGCTCGTAGCCCTCGAGCCCGAGGCGCTGCATCACCGCCCACGCGCACGCCATCGGCAGGCCCGCGCGCGAGCCCTGCAGGTTCGGCGACGCGTAGAGCCCGCCGAGCCAGCCGTCGAACACGAACGTCTGATACTTCCGGAGCTGCTTGTTACGGTGCAGGATCACCGATGCGCCCTTCGGCGCGTAGCCGAGCTTGTGCAGATCGGCGGAGATCGTCGTCACGCCGGGCACGCGGAAGTCCCACGGCGGGACCGCGTGACCGAGCCGTTCCGCGAACGGCAGCACGAAGCCGCCCATGCACGCGTCGACGTGCAGCGACGCGCCCGACTGCGTGGCGATCTCCGCGAGCTCGGGAATCGGATCGATCACGCCCTGCGGATATTGCGGCGCGCTGCCGACGATCAGCGCGGTGTTCGCGTTCACGCGCGCCGCCATCGCCGCGACGTCGGCGCGGAAGTCCGCGCGCACCGGCACCGTGTGCGTCTTCAGTCCGAAGTCGTGCGCGGCCTTGTGGAAGGCCGCGTGCGCGCTCGCAGCGAGCACGAGCTCGGGCGCCGTGACGCCGCGCTCCGCCCGCGCGCGCTCGCGCGCCGCCTTCACCGCGCACTGAATGCTCTCGGTCCCTCCGCTCGTCAGGAAGCCCGCGACGCGCGCGTCGCCGTGCAGCAGCGACGCGGTCCAGCCGACGACTTCGCTCTGGATCTCGCCGAGCGACGGGAA
>DASTOI010000242.1:0-3334 GCA_035762585.1 Myxococcota bacterium | reverse complement strand
GAAGCCCCTGTTCGACTTCGCTCGGCTCCGAAGACTGCGCCTCGCTGCGCGCGCCGCCTAGCGGCGCTTGCTGGCCGCCGCGCCGATTCAGCCGCGCGCGGTCGCGACGCGCGCACGCGGCGCCCGCAGCTCGCGGTGGATCAGGTACATCAGCGGGCCCGCGACGCCGATCGCGAGCGTGACCGCGACGTACGGAGCGAAGGGCAGCCCGTTCGCGCGCGCGTCGCCGTGCATCCAGAACAGGATCAGGCCGAGCGAGAGCGAGAGGTCGACCCCCGCGAGCACGGTCGACGCGCTGCGGGACATCTCCTGGTAGAAGCCGACCAGGCCCGCGGTTTCGATCACGTACGCGCTGAGCGCGAGAAACGGAAGCAGCAGAACGAGCAAGACGAGAGAGCGCGTGGACATCGAGGCCTCCTTGGGCGCAGCCCGGAGCGAAGCGCCGCCGGCCGCAGCGCGCGATTCCTCGCGAGGGAAGACTGGGACACCGTTCGGTGTCGCGCGGGAGGCGGCTCGCCGCCCGGCACCGGGGCGCCGCAGCGCGGAGCCGGTCGGCGGCGGCGGCCTGCCCGGCGCGGCCGCGTTCCGTATCTTGCGCGGCCCATGGTCGCCGTCGCGCACATGCCGTCCCCGTCCAGCGCCGAACCGCTGGAGCGCGAGCTGGCGGCGCTCCACCGCCCGAGGCCGGCGATCTATTGGGGAGATTTGCTCGCGTGCGTCGCGATCGGTTGGACGGCGTTCGCGTTCGCGGTCCTCGAGTGGGGCAGCGGCGCGGCTGCGCTCGCGCTCGTCGTCGCAGTCTTCGCGCTCTATCGCGCGGCGCTGTTCATCCACGAGCTCGCGCACCTCGCGCGCGGCGCCGTGCCCGGCTTCCATGTCGCGTGGGACCTGCTCGCCGGCTTCCCGCTGCTCGCGCCGAGCCTCATGTACGTCGGCTCGCACGGCGAGCACCACAAGGCGCACATCTTCGGCACTCCGCAGGATCCGGAGTATGCGCCGGTCGCGCACTGGAGCGCCGCGCGGCTGCTCAGCGCATCGCTCGGGTTGTTACTGGTGCCCGCGGCGCTCGTGCTGCGCTGGGGTCTCTTGGTTCCGCTCGGCTGGTTCGTGCCCGCGGTGCGCGAGCTCGCTGTCGGGCGGCTGTCGACGCTCGTGATCAATCCCGACTACGTGCGCGCCGCGCCGCGCGGCAAGCTCGCGAAGCGCTGGCGCAACGAGGAGCTCGCGTGCATGGCGATGGTGTGGGCGGCCGGCGCGGCGCTCGCGCTCGGCGCGCTCCCGCTGCGGGTCTTCGCGCTGTGGTACGCGCTCCTGGCCGCGATCCTGATGATCAACCACGCACGCACACTCGGCGCGCATCGCTACGAGAACGCCGGCGCGCCGATGACGACGAGCGAGCAGGTCGCGGACTCCCTCAGCGTGGTCGGCCCTGCGTGGCTGCAGCCGCTCTCCGCGCTCGCCGCGCCGGTCGGGCTGCGCTTCCACGCATTGCACCACTGGTTCCCGACGCTGCCGTATCACGCGCTCGGCGCCGTGCACCGCCAGCTCACGCGCGAGCTGCCCACGAGCGCCGCCTACCGCGGAACGATCGTCCCCTCGCTCTCGCGCGCGCTCGCCGCGCTGCTGAACAAGGTCCAAGCGGGCTCGCAGTAAATCACCATTCGGGGACGTTCTTGCCGTGGTGACTTACGTGCGTACGCCGGTTCACACGCGATCCGGGCCGCGAAGACTGTCCCTCATGTCACCGGCAAGTATGAACGTCCCCGGCTGGTGACTTTTCGGGCTTTGGGTTTTCAGCGGAGCGCGCCGGAGCGGAGCAGGCGGACGATCACGGGCCAGGCGTAGAGGAGGGGACGGCGGCGCTGGCGGTCGCTGAGCGCGATGCGCTGGCCGCTGTGGCGCTCGATCTTCCAGACGACGTACGGAAGCCAGCCCTCGAACGTGAATGCGGTCTTCAAAAGGCTGGCGACCGCGAGCACCTTCGCGAGCGTGCGGCGCACGCGCCACGCGCGGCGCGCAGCGGCGAGCGCGCGCGGGGGCTGCGCGATGCGCAGCACGCCCGGCTCGCTCCCGATTAGCTCGAGCTCGCCGCGCTCGGCGAGCACGCCGAGCGCCGCGCGCAGCACCGCGTCGTAGCGCTCCGGATCCGCGGCTGGGATCACCGCGATCGACGCCGGCTGCTCGCTGCGCAGCTCGGCGCGATAGGTCTCGTCGAAGCCGCGCGCCCAGAGCGCCTGCGCGTCGAGCGTCCGCTCGCGCTGCGCGCCGGGCGCCCACGCGAGCATGCGCGCGCTCATCGTCAGCGCGGCGTTCGCGCTCGCCGCGACGAGCGCAGCGCGCGTGGCGTCGTCGCGCGCCCACGCGATTCGCGCGGGCTGGCAGAAGCGCGACCACACGCGGCAGTCGAAGCTCGCCCCCGCCGCGCGCTGCGCGAAGTCGGCGAGCGAGATCAGCGCATACTTCGCGCGCAGGTCGTCCGCCGGCAGCTCGATGTAGTGAACGTTCGGCGGGAGCGCGCCGCCGAGCAGCGCGGGCCAGCGCGAGCGATACGCGCCGCGGTAGTCGGACGTGATCGCATAGAAGTCGAGCACGCCCTCCACCGTTCCACGCCGCAGGCACGAGCCGTAGAACAGCAGCGCGACGACCGCCTCGCCGTGGCGCGCGCGAATCTCGTTCGCGACGCGCAGCGCGCCCTCGAGCACCGGGCCCGCCAGCTCGGCGCGCACGATCGCTTCGAGCCGCTCGCGCTCGCGGGAACGATGCTGCGCGCTCATCTCACGCGCGTGCCGGAGCACTCGCGCTCACGCGCGCACGAAGCGCACGCGCTCCGCTGCGGTGATCGTGTAGGCCGCGTCTGGCTCGATCGGAAACAGCTCGCCGTCGACCGTGACTTCGCAGTCCGCGCCCAGCTCGACGCGCTTCACGTTCGCGCTCGTGTAGCCGTGCTCGGGCGTCGCGAACGCGGGGGCGCGGCCGCGCAGGATCGACGGAATCGTGCGCGACATGCGCTCGGCGCCGCCGCGCACGAGCGTGGCGCGAATCGGCCCCGGCCCGGTTCCCCAACAAGGTCGAATGCCGAAGATCAGGCGGTCGAGCGTCGTGAACAGCGTAACCAGGCGCTCCTCATCGGGCAGCGGCTCTCCGTCGAACGCGAGTCGGATCTTGTCGGCGCGCATGATCTCGCCGCGCGCACCGGAGATCACGTTGCCGACCAGCGCGCCGGTCACGAGCGCGACGCCGAACGTCTCCTGCGCGCGGCCCTTCGGCAGATGGCGCGTCGTCAGCGTGACCGCGCGGCCCAGCATGCCGGCGGCGGCGAACATCCCACAGCGCA
>DASTOI010000241.1:0-9755 GCA_035762585.1 Myxococcota bacterium | reverse complement strand
AGCCACCACTACGATCGGCCCGATGAGCCTGGCCGACATCGCCCAGGGGCAGCGGGCCGAGGGCGTCAGCGACCGCGCGGCCGTCTTCCAGATCCGCGACCTCAGCGTGGCGTACGCCGGCAACGTCGCCATCCGCGGCGTCGGGCTGGACGTCTACGAGAACGCGGTCACCGCGTTCATCGGCCCCTCCGGCTGCGGCAAGAGCACGCTGATCCGCTGCCTGGACCGGATGAACGACCTCGTCCCGAGCGCGCGGATCGAGGGCCAGGTGCTCTACCACGGCAAGGACCTCTACGCCGACGACGTCGACCCGGTCGAGGTGCGGCGGCGGATCGGGATGGTCTTCCAGAAGCCGAATCCGTTCCCGAAGTCGGTCTTCGAGAACGTCGCGTACGGGCCGCGCATCCACGGGCTCGCGAGCACGCGCGCGGAGCTGGAGGAAGTCGTGATCCGCAGCCTCGAGCGAGCGAGTCTGTGGAACGAGGTGAAGGATCGGCTGCATGACGCAGGAACCGGCCTGTCCGGCGGCCAGCAGCAGCGGCTGTGCATCGCGCGCGCGATCGCCGTCAGCCCCGAAGTGATTCTGATGGACGAGCCTTGCTCGGCGCTCGATCCGATCGCGACCGCGCGCATCGAGGAGCTGATCGCCGAGCTGCGCGAGAGCTTCACGATCGTCGTCGTCACTCACTCGATGCAGCAGGCGGCGCGCGTCTCGCAGAGCACGGCGTTCTTCCATCTGGGCCGCGTGATCGAATGCGGCGAGACCGCACAGATCTTCACCGACCCGCGCGACACCAAGACGCGCGACTACATCACCGGCAGGTTCGGCTGATGCGCCGGCAAGCACGCGCGAAACGCCAGCAAATCTCTCGCGCAGGGGGAGCGCCTCGATGACGCGACCGGTCGATCCCGCGCTGACCACGCTGCGCGATCAGCTGTTACGGATGGGGAGCCTCGCCGAGGCAATCCTGGAGAAATCGCTGCAGAGCCTGTTCCAACGCGACGCTGCGCTCGCGCGCGAAGTGAAGCTGGACGATCTCGAGCTCGATCGCCTCGACATCGCGATCGACGACCAGGTGCTGCGCATCCTCGCGACGCAGGCGCCGGTCGCGGACGATCTGCGCAACGTGATCGCGGGCAAGATGATCGCCGCCGATCTGGAGCGCATCGGCGACCTCGCCCGCAACATCGCGAAGTCCGCCGAGCGGCTCGCGGCGCGCGCCGAAGTCGAGACGCCGCCGCGGCTGCGCACGCTCGCGGACGAGGCGCAGCGCATCCTGCGCCGCGCGCTCGACGCGTTCGCCCAGAGCGATCCCGCGCGCGCGGCGCTCGTGCTCGACGACGACGATCAGGTCGACGCCGACGAGGACGCGGTGATTCGCAACGCAATCGAGGAGATCGCGAGCCGGCCCGAGTTCACCGCCCAGGAAGTGGACTTCATCCTGATCGCGAAGAATCTCGAGCGCGTCGCTGATCACGCGACCAACATCGCGGAAGACGTGATCCTCGCGACGCAGGCGCGCAACGTGAAACACGCGGCGAAGCTCGCGAAGTAGCGCGCTCGGCTTGCGTGAATCGCCACGCGGCCGTTACGCCGCCGCCCCGCACCGCATCGATCCTTTCCGGCAAAACGAGAGGACCGGAGATGGAGCGAGCTCGAGAGACGCGCGTGCACCGAGCTGGCGTCGGATACGCGTTCGAGGCGCCGGGCGTCTACTTGTGGGACGAGGACCGCTTGGCCGTGGAGAGGGCCGCCCAAGAGCTGCGCTCGGGGATCGTGCGCCGGCGCGCAACGCAGCGGATGCTCGTGATCCCCGCGCAAGAGATAGCTCCGCTCGAGCGCTGAGCGGCGGCGCTGCTCACATGCCCGCGTAGTCCGGACCTTCTCCGCCTTCCGGCGGCGTCCACGTGATGACCTGATACGGATCCGCGATGTCGCAGGTCTTGCAGTGGACGCAGTTCTCGTGGTGGATGAAGAGCTTCTTCTTTCCCGGCCGCTCGGCGTCGTCCACCATCTCGTAGACCGCGGCCGGACAGAAGTGCTGGCACGGGTTGCCGTACTCCTCGGCGCACACGTCCCGACACAGATCGGTGTCCGCCACGACCAAATGCGAAGGCTGATCGACCTCGTGGGCGGCCCCTGAGAACTGCACGAGGTGCTCTTTCGAGAACGTCAGCTTCCCGTCGAACTCGAACTTCTCCTTCTCCCGCTTGCTCGGCGGCAGCTCCGACAGCTTGCGCGTCGCCTTGTGTCCCGCCTCGAAAGCGATGTTGTCGACGAGGCCGCGCCCGCCGGACAGGAAAATCCGCACCGGCTCGTTCAGCAGGAAGAACGGCAGGCCGAGCGAGAACGCCCCATGGAAGTTGCGCGCCCGGCGGTGCTCCTCGTACGCCCAGCTGTTGCGGTAGCGCTCGGCGTAGCCGCCGAGCGTCACGGTCGTGAAGTCATCCGCAGCGATCGCGTCGGCGATCGTGTCTGCCGCCATCATCCCGCTCTTCATCGCCATGTGGACGCCCGCGAGCTTCTCCGCATTACAGAAGCCGGCCGCATCACCGACGATCAGAGCGCCGTCGCAGTACAGCTTGGGCATCGAGCTCATGCCGCCGGCCGGGATCGTCTTAGCGCCGTAGCGCACGAGCTCGGCGCCCTCCAACAGATCGCGCATGAAGGGATGCGTCTTGAACTTCTGCGCCTCGAGGTGCGGGTCGTGGAATGGATCGTGGACGTCGAGCGCGCACACCATTCCGTACGAGACGAGGTCGTCCTGCATGTCGTAGAGCCACATGCCGCCGAAGTACTTCGGCAGATTCGCCGGAATCATGCCGTGGATCACGCGGCCCGGGCGATGCTTCTCCGGCTTGACGCGCCAGATCTCCTTGATGCCCGTCTCGTAGACCTGCGGATTCGGACCTTCGAGGTCGAAGCGCTCGATCAGCTGCTTGGTGAGACTGCCGCGCACGCCCTCGCCCAGCACGGTGACCTTGGCGCGAATGTCCATGCCGACCTGATAAGTGCCCTTCGGCTTGCCGTGCTTGTCGACGCCCATGTCGCCGAGCCGCACGCCGGCTACTTTGCCGCCCTCGATCAGCAGCTTGTCGCCGGCGAAGCCGGCATAGATATCGATGCCGAGCGCCTCGCACTTGCTCGCGAGCCACTTCGCGACCTTGTTGAGCGACGCGACGTGGTAGCCGCGCTTCTTGAACATCGGCGGATTCATCGGCAGCGGAATCGCCGCGCTTCCGACGAACACGTAGGTCATGTCCTTGTCGCACACGTACTCGGTCGGAAAGCCCTGCTCGACGAAGTCCGGCATCAGCTCGCGGATCGCTCTCGGATTGACCACGGCACCCGAGAGCATGTGATCGCCGACCTCGCGGCTCTTCTCGATCACGAGCACCGCCGGCTTCTCGAGGCCGCGTTGTTCGCAGGTCTTCACGAGGTGATATGCGGAGGCGAGCGTCGCCGGACCGGCGCCGACGTACAGCACGTCGACCTCCATCACTTCACGTTCGACCGGGGCGTTCATGCGCACTCCCATTTGCGGAATCGAAAGGCCCGAGGAGATCGCGGCCACGATAGAAGAGGGGGAGGTCGGGTCAAGCAGGTTCCGCGCGCCGCTAGCAGCGCTGCAGCGACGGAATCGCGAGCGCTTTCGCTGCGTTGACCCTGCAGACCCGCTTCCTTATGTTGCGCGCCCTTCGCGGCCGGGCCCACGCGCGCGGGCAGTCAGGAGCTCTCGATGGCGACGATGATCACCGAGGAATGCATCAACTGCGGCGTGTGCGAGCCGGAGTGCCCGAACGAAGCGATCAGCGAGGGCGAAGAGACGTTCGTGATCGATCCCGCGCTGTGCACCGAGTGCGTCGGCTTCCACGAGACGGAGCAGTGCGCCGAGGTCTGTCCGGTCGATTGCTGCGTGCCCGACCCCAACAACTCGGAAGAAGAAGCAAAGCTGTTCGAACGCGCGAAGGCGATCCATCCCGACAAGGCCGCGGGGCTCGCGCTCTCCGCCGAGACTTCGCGCTTCCGCAAGTAGTCAGCGCCGCTCATGCGCGCGGCGGGGGCAATCGTCGACATCGCGCGCGACTTCTTGACGGCGCATCGCGAGCTGCGTCGCATCGCCGAGCGCGAAGCCGCCGGCGCGCTGCGTTTCGACGAAGTGCAGCGTTTCGTCGGAGACGACGAGCGCAGCGTGCTGTACCGACTGAAGGAGCGCTGTCATGCGTTGTTTCGCGGCGATGGCGACCAGGACCCGCTCGAGATCGGCGCCAGCGCATTGTTCGATCTCGCCGTGGGCTCGCTCTTCCACGAAGCGATGAAGCTGCGCGAGAACCTGTATCAGAGCGACGTGTACGCGCCGAAGGTCGCGGCGTTGCGCGAGTCGGGGGTGAGCGACGCGAGCGGGCTGCTCGGCGAGTTCGACAAGCTCGTGAAGGACGCGCGCAGCCGGCTCGCGGAATCTGTCGCCGAATCGCGCGTGCTGCTCGGGCGCACCACCGCGCAGTTCCGCGTGCTCCTGCGCAGCCACGCGGACAACGGCCTGCTCGCGCGCTTTCTGGTCGAGAACGCGTCTCGCCTCGCGGAGGCGTTCGGCTGCAGCGAGGACGACGCGCTCGCCGATCTGCAGGGCAGCGCGCGCGCCGCGTGGCGCTCGGCGGCGTGGTCCTATCTGCAGAGCGGATTCTTCGCGGAAGCGAGCCGCGCGCTCGCGGCAGCGGAGAGCTGCGGCGATGCGTCGCGTGATGTCGCGCGGCAGCAGGCGTTCGCGCGCGGCATGAGTGCATTTCTCGAGGGCCGCTACGAATCCGCGATCGACGAGCTCGCCTGCTGGGCGGACGGCGCTCCCGCCGGTGTCGAGCTGCAGCTCGCGCCGCTTGCCGCGTCGGCGATGGCGGGCGCGAAGAAGCTCGTCGCGCCCGACGCGGCGCTCGCGCAGCGGGCCTCGGCGCTCTCGGAGCGACTGCGCGCGCTCGTGACGGCGCGCCCGCCTAGCTAAGCGCGCGGTTGCGTCCGTTGCCGAGGCGGCCGCGAGGCTCTGGCGCGCAGCCACAGCGCGCCGCCGATCGCGACCATCGCGAGGCCGATCCACTGCGCGGCAGACAGCTCGAGCGCGATGCGCGGGTTGATTCTCAGGATCTCGACCGCGAAGCGCCCGATGCCGGCGAGCAGCAGATATTCGGCGAACAAGAACGGGCTCGACGCGCGCCGCCTCCATAACAACAGGCCCATCGCGACCAGCCACGCCGCCTCGTACAGCTGCGTGGGATGGACCGGGACGGTCGTCGGCGGCAGACCTTCGGGAAACGCGACGCCGTACCAGCCGTCGGTCGGGCGGCCGTAGTCGTCGCCGACCAGAAAGCAGCCGATGCGCCCGCAGGCTTGACCGAACGGCGCCGCGTTCGCGACGGCGGCGGCGACGGCGCCCGTCGTGATCCCGTGCATCCGCGTCCCGACCGTCACACCGAGCACGCCCGCGACGAAGCCGCCGAACCAGGTCATGCCGCCGCGGCTGATCAACGAGCGCCAGAACTCACCCGAGGCGTCGGCGTCCGCTTGCAGCGCCATGTCGACCGCGTAGTAGAGCTTCGCGCCGAGGATTCCGCTGACGACGGCGTAGAGCAGGATGGTCGACGACAGCTCGCGCGGCAGGCCTTGCTCGCCCAGTCGGCGCGCGACGATGCGTTCCGAGACGAGGAATCCAATCGCGACCATCACGCCGAACGAGCTGATCTCGAAGCCGAACGGCGCCCAGAGCACGGGATACATCGCGCGGCAACCTAGGTGAAGTTGCGGATCGACGCGCGGGCAGCGCCTGCTCGTTCGCTGCGCGGCGGCGACCCGGTCAGCGCGCCAGCGGAATCGTCACGCGCAGCGTGGTGCCGCCCGTGGCCGGACAGTCGACCCACGCGCGGCCGCCCCAGCCTTCTGCGAGCTCTCGCACGATCGCCAAGCCGAGCCCGCGATGGCATTCGCCGCCGCCGCTACGGCCGCTCGAATGGCGAGCGTCGAACACGACCTCGCGCTCGTCCGCTGCGATGCCGACGCCGTTGTCGTGCACGGCGAGCAGCGCCATGTCGTCGCGCCGAATGAGCTCGACGGCGATGCGCGGATGACGCGTCTCTCCCATGTGCGCAATCGCATTCCCGATCAGGTTCGTCAGCAGCCGATAGAGCTGGGCGTGCGCGACGGCGAGCAGCGGAGACTCCGCCGGGCCGACCAGCCGAATGTGCCGGCGCTCGAGCTCGAGCTTCCGCTCGGCGCGAATCTGCTCGACCACGCGCGGCAGGTCGCAAACGTCGCTCACGGATTCGCCCAGCGCGCCGAGCAGAATCGCATCCATCGTGGCCGCGGAGCGCTCGATGCGATCGATCAGATCCGCGGCGCGCGCGACGTCTCCCGCTGCGAGGTCCTCGCGAGCGAGCCGCGCGAAACCGAGCACCGCCGCAATCGGTGAGCGGAGGTCGTGTGCGAGCGCGGCGACCGCGTCGCGCGGATCGGCGGCATCCGCTGCTGCTCGGGAGTGGGTCGAACGGGCGAGCGGATTCAGAGCGGCACCTCGATCGCAGCGCCCCCGCAGATCGCCCGCGGGGCCACGCATCCTATCAGCGCACGAAATCGCGGGGAATCCCAAACACCTGGGTGACGTGCTCGCATCTTCCCGGGTGCGCAATTCCATAGGTTGGGACGGATTCCGGCTGCGTTCGGCTCTCCCATTCCGATAGGTTGGGACGTCACCCCTCGCGATCAGCAGCCCCCCACCTTCATGGGATTGGACGAGCATGGCTCGGGAGGGTCAGGTCGATGACCCGTTTCCAGGTACTCGCGCTCGCCGCGCTCTCTGCCCTCTTCCTCAGCGGCCGGCCGGTCCGCACGCCGCCGCCACCCGTTTCCTCCTCGCCGCCGCCTCCGATGCGCGTGACCGCGCGTCTCGCCGAGCTGAACCCTCACCTGACGCCGGGACAGCTCGACCGGATCGAGGCGGCGGTCGATCGCTACTCGAAGAAATACGGCCTCGACCCGGTCCTCGTGGCCGCGGTGATCGAGGTCGAGAGCTCGGGCCGGCCTTGGGCGCGGAGCCCGAAGGGCGCGCTCGGGCTGATGCAGGTGATGCCTTACATGATCCGCCCGATGGGCATGGCGGGAAATCCGTCGACCGTCGAGGCGAACGTCGAGGCCGGCTGCGCGATTTTGTCGAGCAACATTCGCCGGCTCGGTGAAGAGGACGGGATCTCGGCCTACTTCTGGGGCGGCAACATTCGCGGCCCGGGCTATCTGAATCGGGTGCAGGCCGCCCGCGAGCGATTGCGGAGAGAGCTGCAGACCTGAGAGTCGAAGCGAGGTGCGCGCTCGGCCTGTCGGCCTCGCACGAGTCCGCGATGTTACGAGCTCCGCATCGATCCTGGAGTGAACGTGGCCGCCGAGATTGCGCGAGGCGAAGGGACGGCGAGCGCGCTGCGGCGAAGCGAGAGCTCCTTCGCAGCGCCTGACGGCCTCACCTTGTTCCGTCGTTCGTGGCTTCCTGACGAGCCCCGCCGGACGCTCCTCGTCGTTCACGGATTCGGCGAGCATTCCGGACGCTACGACGAGCTCGCGGCTTGGTTCGCCGCCCGCGGCTGCGCCGTCCACGCCTACGACCAGCGCGGCCACGGGCGCTCCGGCGGGCCGCGTACGCACGTCGACCGCTTCGAGCAGTTTCTGGATGACCTCGCGGCGTTCCACGCGCTGGTTCGGGATGAGCATCCGGCGACGCCGATCCTGCTCGTCGCGCACAGCATGGGCGGCTTGATCGGGCTCGCGTACCTCGCGCTCCGCAAGCCCGTGCTCTCCGGCGCCGTGATTTCAGGACCGGCGCTCGCGCCGGATCGCGCGGTTCCGCGGGCGAAGGTGGTGCTGGCGCACCTGCTCCGGCGCGTCGCGCCGCGGCTCGCGATGAAGGCCGGCCTCGACGTGGATGGACTCTCGCGCGATCCGGAAGTGGTCCGGCGCTATCTCGCCGATCCGCTCGTGATCCGCACGATGACGACTTCCCTGGCTGCCGAGATGATGGGGACCGCGGCAGCGCTGCGCGGGCGCGCGCCGCAAATCACGACGCCGGTGCTGCTCATGCATGGGGCGCAGGACCCGCTTTGCCCCGTGGCTGCGAGCGAAGAGTTCGCGGCGGGACTCACATCGGCTGGCAGCGCATTCCGCAGCTACCCGACTCTGCGCCACGAGATCTTCAATGAGCCCGACCGCGAGGCTGTCTATGCCGACGCCTGGCGCTGGATCGAGGAGACGCTCGGATGAGCGGAAAGCTCACGCATTTGGACGAGCAGGGACGCGCGCGCATGGTCGACGTCGGCGCAAAGGACGTGAGCGAGCGGGTCTGCACCGCGCGCGCGGAGGTGCACATGGCGCCTTCGACGCTCGAAGCGATCGTCAGCGGGTCGACGCCGAAGGGCGACGTTTTCGCGACCGCGCGGCTCGCCGGGATCATGGCCGCCAAGCGGACGAGCGAGTGGATCCCGCTCGCGCACCCGCTGCCGCTCGATGCGATCGAAGTGCTACTCGAGCCCGACGCCGCCGGGGAATGCGTGCGCGTCGAGGCTACGGTGCGGGCGCATGGCCGCACAGGCGTCGAGATGGAGGCGATGGTCGCGGTCAGCGCCGCTGGGCTCACGATCTACGACATGTGCAAGGCGCTAGACCGTGGGATGTCCGTCGGCTCGATTCGCCTGGCTCGCAAGTCCGGCGGCAAGAGCGGCGTGTGGATCCGACCGGGCGAGCCGCCAGTTCGCGTCTGAACATCCGCAACTCCGCTCCGAGCTGCGCGTCGAGTGCGTAAAGTGCGGGTCAAATTCGGCGGGCGGCTTCGTGAACGAGCGGCGGACGCCTGGCGTAGCCGCGTGCTGGCCCGGATGTTCCGGGAACTGCAGGAGGGGCGCGGTGTCAGATCGCGCGTGGCCTTCGTGACCCAACCGATTCTCGAACGCCCGGGCGCGCTCGGCGCCGCGGGAGCGGACGACGCGCGCGCCGTCGATCCGGATCTCCCTCTCGTCGACCGCTGGCGAGGCGGAGACCTCCACGCTTTCGGTGAGCTCGTGCGGCGCCACCAGCGCAAGGTGTTCGGTCTACTGACGCGGATGCTCGGTGACCGCGACGACGCGGAGGACGCAGCGCAAGAGACGTTCCTCAATCTTCATCGCCACGGGCACCGCTTCCGCAGCGAATCGCGCTTCTCGACCTTCGTTTATCGCGTCGCGGTGAACGCGGCGCTGAACCGCCGCCGCAGCCAGGGCCGCCGGCGCTCTCATCTCGAAGAGTTCGCGCACGGCCAGGCGATGGGACAAGCGTTGCCCTCCTCGCCTCGCGAGCCGGAGGATGCAATCGGGGGCGGCGAGGTGCGCGCGCGCGTGCAGCGCTGTCTGCAGACGCTGCCCGAATCGCTGCGCGCGCCGGTCGTGCTCTACGACATCGAGGGGCTGAGCTACGGCGAGATCGCGGAGATCCTCCAGGTCGCCGAGGGCACCGTAAAGTCGAGGATTCACCGCGCTCGGCACGCGCTGCGCAAGGAGCTCGCCGAGCTCGCGCGCGAGATCGGGGCGACGTCGTGATTCACGCGTGGCAACGACGCCAGCTCTCGGCCCACCTCGACGGCGCGCTCTCGGGGCGGGCGCGCCGGCGCATGGAGGCGCACCTCGCGCGCTGCGAGGCATGTCGCGACGAGCTGGCAGAGCTACGCGACACCGTCGCCCTGTTACGGTCGCTCGGTCCG
>DASTOI010000240.1:0-2016 GCA_035762585.1 Myxococcota bacterium | reverse complement strand
AACGGAAAGTCGATGTCGGGCTCGAGCTTCAGCTCGAGGCGGGAGAGCGAGATCAGGCCGAGCACGACCAGGCCGAGGTTCAGCATCGCGGCGAAGACCGGCCGCTCGATCGAGATGTCCGCGATCTTCACGGCGCGGACTCCGCGACGACCGCGGACTCCTCCGCGAGCGCCGCTTCGACGCGCGCGCCGTCGGCGAGGCGGCTCGCGGCTTCGCCGTGAACCAACACGTCGCCCGGCCCGGCGCCCGCGAGCAGCTCGACGTGCGCGTCGGTCGCGATGCCGACGCGCACCGGCGCTTCATGCACGACGCCGTTCTCGACGCGCAGCACGTACGAGCGCCCGTCGCGCGTGACGAGCGCGCTGCGCGGCGCGACCGGCTGGGGCGTCTCGCGCGAGGCCGTGATCTCGG
This sequence comes from Myxococcota bacterium, assembly GCA_035762585.1. Classification (GTDB taxonomy): domain Bacteria; phylum Myxococcota_A; class UBA9160; order UBA9160; family UBA6930; genus VGRF01. The sequence goes on along the minus strand of DASTOI010000240.1, from coordinate 1,605 downwards.
CGCGCGCATACGAGCCGGCCTTCGCCGCACCGTCCGCGTCGCGAAGCGTGCAGCGCACCTGATAAGTGCGCGTGCTCGGGTCGATGCGCTCCGAGACGCGCGTCACTTCGGTCACGAGCGGCTCCGCGACGCCCTGCACGAACAGGCGCACCGGCTGGCCCGCGCGCACCGCGATCGGCGTCGTCTCGGGCACGTCGAGGATCGCCTCGAGCGCGCCGGACTCCTGCAGCACGAGGATCGGCGCGTTGCCCGCGAGCGCGCCCTCGTGCGCGCGGCGCTCGACGACGCTCCCTGCGTACGGCGCGCGCACCGTCGTGCGCGCGAGATCGCGCTCCGCGCGCGCGACGCGCGCCTCGCCCTGCACGACGCGCGCCGCGGCGACCTCCGCCTGCGTGCGCAGCTGATCCGCGCGCTGCTGCGAGGCCGCATTCAGCTCGACCAGCTTCAACATCCGCTCGGCCTCGGCCGCCGCGTTCGCGCTCTCCGCGCGCGCGAGCGCCAGGCCGGCGCGCGCTTCGGCGAGCGCCATCTCGTACGGGCCGGGATCGATGCGGAACAGCGGCGCGCCGGCCGCGACGCGGCTGCCGACGTCGACGAATACCGCGTGCAGCGTGCCGGGCACGTCCGCGCCGATCTCGGTCAGCCGCTTCGCCTCGATCGTGCCGGACGCGGCGACGATCGCGGTCAATGCCTCGCTCTTCACGACCGCGGTCTCGACCGCCGCGGGAGCCTTCGCGGAATCGCCCGCAGCGGCGACGTCGGACGCCGGTGCGCGCTCTGCAGCCTCGTCTTCGCCGCCGCACGCCGAGAGCAACACGGAAGCAAGGGCCAGCGCGGCGATCGAGATTCGCACCCTCATCGCACCGGCTCCGCGCGCAGTCCGCGCCGCAGCACGTCGACGCACGTCGCGAGGAAACGCTCGTCCGTCGCGTCGATCCACTGCGGGAACATCAGGTGATCGCACAGCGCGATCATCACGAGCCGTAACAAGTCGGCGACGCGTTCTGCGTCGAGCTCCGGGCGCAGCTCGCCCGAGGCGAGCCCGCTGCGGGCGGCGGCGACCATGCGCTCGCGCGCCTCGGCCATGCTGCGCTGCACCGCGCTGCTGCCGCCGAGGCCGAGCAGCACCGCCGGATCGAGCTGGAGCAGCGAGCGCAGCAGCGGGCTCTGGCGCGCGTAATCGAGCGACGCGCGCAGCGAGCGCTCGAACGCGTCGAGCAAGCCGGCGCCGGCGCTGCGATACGCGTCGAGATTCGAGACGCGCGCCCAGTCCGCGAGCGTGCGCTCGAGCAGCGCCTCGAGCACCGCCTCCTTGCCGCGGAAGTGGTGGTAGACGACGGCCTTCGAGACGCCGGCCGCGGCCGCGATCTCCTCGACCGTCGTCTTCGAATAGCCCGCGTTCGCGAAGCACTGCGCGGCGGCATCGAGCAGCCGCTGCCGGGTGCGTTCCGCGCGGTCGACGCGCGCGGGCTGAGCGAGGGGCGAGGTGGCTGTCATCGCCCCACGATACGACGAGTTAGACGAGATCGCTCCAGTTCGTACGAAAACCGACCCGCGGGAAACCCGTCGGTTCCATAAGAGAAGATGGGACCCCGAGGGACATGG
>DASTOI010000239.1:0-9782 GCA_035762585.1 Myxococcota bacterium | reverse complement strand
GATGGACGCGACGCGCGCGGCGCCGGAATTCCTGGCCGAGCTCGCGCGCGCGGTGCTCGCCGCCGGCGCGCGCACGCTGAACCTGCCCGACACGGTCGGCTTCGCGACGCCCGATCGCGTCGCCGAGATGATCCGCGACGTCCGCGCGCGCGTGCCCGAGCTCGCGGCCGCGACGATCTCGTTCCACGGGCAGGACGATCTCGGCCTCGCGACCGCGAACTCGCTCGCCGCGATCGTGGCCGGCGCGGGGCAGGTGGAGCTCACGGTCAACGGCATCGGCGAGCGCGCCGGCAACACCTCGCTCGAGGAGGTCGCGGCCGCGCTGCACGTTCATGGTGCGCGGCTCGGCGTGACGACCGGGCTGCGGCTCGGGACGCTGCACGCGCTCTCCTGCGCGGTCGCCGAGCGCTCGGGCATCGCGGTTCCGCCTAACAAGGCGGTGGTCGGGCGCAACGCCTTCCGCCACGCGTCGGGCATCCACCAGGACGGCGTGCTGAAGCACCGCGAGACCTACGAGGTGCTCGATCCCGCGTGGATCGGCCACCCGACCGGCAGCGAGATCGTGCTCGGCAAGCTCTCCGGGCGCGCCGGCTTCGCAAGCCGCATCGCGGCGCTCGGCTTCGCGCTCGGCGAGCCCGAGCTCGAGCGCGCGTTCCGCGCGTTCCAGCGCCTCGCGGCGACGCGGCGCGAGGTCGGCGATCCCCAGCTGCGGGAGCTGATCGCGAAGCTCGCGGCGTAGCAAGCGCCGCGGAGCGGCGCGCGCAGCGGGGCGAAGTCCTCGGAGCCGAGCGAAGTCGAACCGTGGCCTGCGAGCCCGCGACGCCCGCGCGTGCCGTGTTCGCGCATCCTCGAGCACCGGGAGCGGCCCTCGCGTCTCCCACGCGAGCGCCGGCCCCCGGGCTCCGGTCGCGCGAGCGTGGCGCGCGATCAGAGCGAGTCGAGGAACGCCAGCAGCTGCGCTTGCTCTCCCGCGCTCAGGCGCTGGAAGCGCGCGCGCACGCCGGCGGCTTGGCCGCCGTGTCGCGCGATCGCGTCCTGCTTCGTGAACGAGAGCCCGTCGTGCATCAGCCGACTGCGCGTGCGCAGCCCCCACAGCGGCGCGGTGCGGATCTGGCTCGCCGTGCCCGCGTACGCGGCGCCGGGCAGCACGGGGATGCCGTCGCCGCTCCCGATGTCGTGCATCAAGAAATCGCTGTACGGATGGATCGTCTTGTTGCCGAGCGCGGCCGGCACGACGAACGCGCCGCCGTTGATCACGGTGCCCGCGCTCGCGGTGACGATCGCCGGCGTATGACACACCGCGCAGCCGAGCTCGTCGAAGAGCGCCTCGCCGGCGCGCGTCGCGTTCGTCTGCGGCCCGCGCGGCGGCGCCTTCGTCGCGCGCATGAAATCCGCGAACGCGATCACGTCGATGCCGTCGTCCTCGGGATCGGGCACGTGGTCGTATTCCGAGCCCATGCCGACGTAGACGCCGCTCGCCGTATTCTCGTCCGGCAGCGTCGGCGTCGTGATGCCCATCTCATTGAGATAGGCGTCGGCCGAGAACGACTGCAGGCTCGCGTGCTGGCTCTTCCAGCCGAAGCGCCCGATGCGCAGCCGGCCTTCGGCCTCGAGCACGGGCACTTCGACCGCGGTGCCGCGCATCCAGAACGGCTGGCGACTTCGCAGCGCGAGCAAGGTCGAGTTCGAGATCGCCTCGACGAAGCCGGCGCCGAGCGTGTTCGTCGAGATGCGCAGCGTGCGGATCGTGTCTTGGAACGCGACGCGCTCGACGATGTCGGCGTGGATCGCGCGTGAGTGCACGAGCGAGCCGCCGAGCGATTCGAAGAACTCGCCGTTGCGCAGCCGCCCGGTGCGGTGCTCGGCGATCTGGCTCGCGCCGCCGGTGACGACGTTCTGGTGACACTCGCGGCAGCCCTGTGCGTTGTAGGTCGGCCCGAGGCCGTCCTCGATCGTCTCCGCCTCTTCGAAGATGAAGCGGTTGTCGTTGAACGACCGCAGCGGCTCGACGGTGTCCTCTTCGATCTCGTCGAACGGCGGCCCCTGCGGCAGGTAGCCGTTCGTCTGGTTGTCGAAAGCCGCCGGGGCTTCGGCCGGTGCGGACGGCGCGGGAGCCAGCGTCTCCGCCTGCGTACCCGGGCGGGCGGAGGGCGTGGAGTCCTCCGCCTGCACGCTGCCGCTCGTGCGGAAGTGGTCTCGCACTTGTTGGGCCTGTGCTCCCGCCGTCAGCAGCACGCCGCAGCCGAGCGCAATGGTTGTTACGGACGCACGTCGATCGGTGCGAATCATGGTGCCTCCCCGCTCGTTTTCGAGCGGCGCCAGCGTGCGCGCTCCGCCTTCGCGACGCGGTGGGCGAAGTCACTCGGCGCGCGTGCGGTTGCTCACGTGGCGGGCGTCACCGCGCTGCTGTGATTACGGCACCGGCGGGCGTATCGTGGAGGCGTGTAGCGCGAAGGAGCAGGGATGGCGGCGAGTCTGCAGCGACTGTCGGCGCGGGCTCCGCGCGAGTCGATCGGAGACGCGCTGCTGCGCGATGGCGGCGTGATCGTCGAAGAGTTTCTCGCCTCCGCGGTCGTCGCCCGGATTCGCTCCGAGGTCGAGGCGGTGCGCCGCGCTGCGGATCCCGGGATGAAGCACCTGAACCCGGCGATCCAGTACTTCTTCGGGGACAAGACGCGACACGTGAACGGGATGGCCGCGCAGTCGCGCACGTTCGCTACCGAGGTGCTGATCCATCCGATCTTCCTCGCGCTGTGCGATCGCGTGCTGCTGCCTTCTTGCGCGCGCTACCAGCTGAACCTCGGGCACCTGATCGACCGCGGCCCCGGCTCGCAGGCGCAGATGCTGCATCGCGACGAGGACGTCTGGGTGCACGTGCCCCGCCCCCACGCCGAGCTGCAACTGGCGTCGATGATCGCGCTCGAGGATTTCCGCGCGGAGAACGGCGCGACGCGCATCGTGCCCGGCAGTCACCGCTGGCCGCGCGGACGAAAGCCGGAGCCCGATGAGATCGCCGACGCCGAGATGCCCGCCGGAAGCGCGGCGATCTACCTCGGCTCGACGATCCACGGCGCGGGCGCGAACTCCACCGCGAACGAGTGGCGCCCCGGGCTGCACATCTCGTACACGCTCGGCTGGCTGCGCACCGAGGAGAACAACTACCTCGCGGTGCCGCCGGAGGTCGCGCGCGACTTGCCGCGCAGCGCGCAGGAAGTGCTCGGCTACGCCGTGCACGACGCGATCGCGAGCGCGGGCGGCTATCTCGGGATGCTCGGCCTGCGCGATCCGGTCGACCTGATGAGCGAAGGAAAGCTGTGAGGCAGCGAGGACGGCGCTCGCGGCGCCGCGAGGAGGAAGCGCGATGACCAAGCTCGAGCTCGTCTCTCTGGCCGGGGCCCTGGCGCCGCCGCAGACCGGCGCGTGGCGCGTCGAGCTCTCGGACCCCGCGCGCAGCGTGATGACCGACTTCAACGAGCACGGCATCGTGAGCGTGCGGCGCGACGAGCAGATCGACGCCGCGCTCGAGCACATGCGTCACGCCGGCGTGCGCTCGGCGTTCGTGCTCGACGAGCCCCGCGAGAGCGTGCTCGGACTGATTACGGCCTACGACATCATGGGCGAGAAGCCGCTGCGCTACGCGCAGGAGATGGCGGCCGCGCGCGAGGATCTGCGCGTGCGCCATCTGATGGAATCGACGGTCGACTGGAGCGTGCTGCGCCTCGCCGATGTCGAGCGCGCGATCGTCGCGGACGTGCTCGACGCGTTCCGGCGCTCGCGCCGCACGCATCTTCCGGTGATCGCCGAGGACGAGCGCGGGCGCGCGCGGCTGCGCGGCGTGTTCTCGTCCGCGAAGCTGTTACGGCTCACGGCGCCGAAGCGGTAAGAGGCCGCCTCTGGATGCGCGAGCGCGCGGCGCCCGGGCGCGGCACGCAACGAGGCCACCGTTCGACTCCGCTCGCCTCCGGCTCGCTGCGCGCGGCGCTACGCGCCGCTTGCCGGCCGGCGCGGGCGCGGCCGCCGCCGCCCGCAGCTGCTCCGCCTTCCAGCGCATTGCCATCTCGATTCGGCTCTTGCCCGACGGGTGATCGAACAGCAGGGCCTCCTCGAGCCGGCTCGGCGCGAGCTTGCGATACGAGCCGAGCTTCAGCGTGACGCTCGCGAAGCCGTCGGGCTCGCGCGCAGCGTTCAGCCCGAACAGATCGGCGCGCGCCTCGCCGACGCGGAAGATCGTCTTGTAGATCGGCGTCGCCGCGAAGAAGAACACCACGAATGCGGCGTACAGGATCGGCAGGCCCGCGGGATCGGCGAGGCCGCGCACGCGCCAGCGCGCGCCGAAGCGGTGCAGCGCCCACGCGAACGCGCGGTCCGCGAAGAGGAAGCCGATCCCCAACAACAGGCCCATCTGGAGCAGCAGCGAGCTCGCGTGGCCCATCGCGTAGTGACCCATCTCGTGGCCGAGCACGGCGCGGATCTCCTCCGGCGTGCCCTCGCGCAGCAGGTTGTCGTTCAGCGCGATGCGGGCCGCCCCGAATAGGCCCGACACGTTCGCCGAGATGCGCGTCGTCTGGCGCGAGGCGTCGACGACGAGCACGTCGTCGCTCGGGATCCCGTTCGCGCGTGCGAGAGACAAGATCTCGTCGCGCAGCGGGCCCGCCTCGAGCGGCGTATAGCGGTTGAAGAGCGGCTCGACGTAGAGCGGGCCGATCCAGAGCCCGAACGCGAGGAACGCGACCGCGACCCCGCCAGCCCACGCCCACCATGCGCGCCCGGCGCGCCGAATCAGCAGGTAGGCGACGCCGATCAACGGCGTGAGCTGCACGACGCTCACCGCGAGCGCCACCGCGGCGTCGGCAAGCCACGCGCCGAAGCTCTGCGTCGCGAATCCATATTGGTGCTCGCGTGCGAAGCCGGCGTAGATCGCCCACGGCAGCTCGAGCAGCGTGATCGCGACGATGAACGGCGGCGCGAACAGCAGCAGCGCGAGCCAAGGGCGCGGCGAGACGCGCTCGACGAGATCGCGCAGGCGCGCGGCGAGGTGGAAGTGCAGCAGCGCGAACGCCGCTGCGAGCGAGACCAGCGCTCCCCATAACAAGAGCCAGTAGCCGCCCTCGAAGTAGGCGTTGGAACGCGCGACCGCTTCGGGCGGGACGCTCCCGAGCAGCGCCTCGGTCGCGGCGACGGGATCGAAGGCGGGGTTCGGCACGGGATCTCCTCCCGAGCGCTCTCCTAGAACTTCTCCTCGCCGCGCACGCGCTGGGCGTCGGGGAAGTCGCGGTAGAGCGCGGCGCGCAGGTCGCACACTTTCTGGTTCACCGCCGCGTGCAGCGATTCGACCGGGCCGGAGCGGGTCGAGACGGTCGCGAACGCGCGGTCGAGCTGCGCGAGGCCGTCGATCTCGATCACGAGGAAGAACTCACCGAGCTCGGGCACGCCGAACGCGAGCTTGCGGCGGCTGAGCCGGTAGCCCGCGATCTCGCCCTTCTGCTCGAGCGCGCCGAGGTAGGCGTGCAGCGAGTCGCAGAACGCGACGTCGGAGACGCCGGGCTTCAGGTTGAACCAGTTGAGGAAGAGGTCCATCGCGCGACGCTACGGCGCGCGCCTGCGCGCGGGCAACGGGACATCACGGCGAAAACTCTCAGGGGCCGGCGTGCCGGCGCCGGACAAGGCCGTCGCGTTCACGGCAGGACGGCTTCGATCAGCTGCGGCCCCTTCGCCGCGAGCGCGCGCTTCAGCGCTTCGAAGAATTCGCGGTCGGTCGCGGTGCTCGCGGCCGGAACGCCAAAGCCTTTCGCGAGCTCCGCCCACGCGATCGCCGGCGGCGCGAGATCGGTGAGCGCGCGCGCCTTCGGTCCGGGCTCGGCGACGCCCGCGCGCGCGAGCTCGGCCTGCAGGATCCGGTACTTGCGATTCGCGCAGACGATCACCGTCACGTCGGCGCTCTCGCGCGCCATCGACCAGAGCGCCTGCAGCGTGTAGAGCCCGCTGCCGTCGGCTTGGAACGCGATCACCTTGCGGTCGGGGCACGCGATCGCGGCGCCGAGGGCGTTCGGGAGCCCTTGGCCGATCGCGCCGCCGGAGAGGCTCAGCATCGTGTGCGGCGCGGCGTTCGGGCCGAAGCTCGCCGCCCACGGCAGGCCGCTCGTCGCGGCCTCGTTGACGACGATCGCGTTCTCGGGCTGGAGCGCGGCGAGCGAGCGGCCGAGCGCGGTGACGTCGAGCTTTGAGCCCGTGGGCGCGAAGGGCTCCGCGGTTCGCGGCGGCGGCGGCGCAGGAGCGCGTGCGCCGAGCTCGTCCGCGAGCGCTTCGAGCGCTCCGGTCGCATCGACGCCGGCGTCGGGATCGGCGAGCGCGATCAGCTGAATGCTCGGCGGCGCGAGGCGCGACGCTTCGTTCGGGTAGCCGAAGAAGCCGACCGGCTCGCGCGCGCCGGCGAGCACGAGCGCTCGAGCGCTCGCGAGCGCTGCGCGGCCCTGCTCCGGGAAATAGGGAAGGGCGGCGAAGCTCGGCTGATCGCGACCTCGCTCGATGCGCGCGGGGAACGTCTCGGTGAGAACGGATGCGGTGCACGCGGCCGCGATGCGCGCCGCCGCCGCGAGGCCGCGCGCGCCGAGCGCATCGCCGCCGAGCAGCACGCACGCGCCGCCAGCGCGCAGCGCGCGCGCGGCTTCGCGCACGAGCTCGGGCGCCGCGCTCGGCGGAGCGCTGCGCTTCGCGGGCGTAATGGGCGCGCCGGCGGCCTCCCACTGGCAGTCTGCCGGCAGAATCAACGATGCGATCCGCGCCGGATGTCCGAGCGCCGCCGCGACCGAGGCCGCGCTCGCCTCCGCCATCTCTCCCGCGCTCTTCACGCTGTGCGTCCACCCGCACCAATCGGTGAGCAGCGAGATCTCCGAAGTGAGCGGCGCGTCGAACGCGAGGTGGCTCGTGGTCTGATCGCCGATCCAGTTGATCAGCGGCACGCGCGCGCGGCGCGCGTTGTGAAGATTCGCGAGGCCGTTGGCGAAGCCAGGGCCCAAGTGGAGCAACGTCGCCGCGGGGCGGCCGGTCATGCGCGCGTAGCCGTCGGCGGCGCCGCTACAGACGCCTTCGAAGAGCGCCAGCACCGCGCGAACGCCGGGTGTCTTGTCGAGCGCGGCGACGAGCGGCATCTCGGTCGTGCCCGGATTCGCGAAGCACACCTCGACGCCGCCGCGGCGCGCCGTCTCGATCAGCACCTCTGCGCCGTTCATCGCTTCCTCCTGAGGGAGAGAAGCATCGCCGATCGGCGCGGACGCCGGGCGGATTTCCGAGCGCGGCGAATGAACGGTCGCGACGGGTGAAGCTCGCGCGGGGCCACCGGCAGCGTCGGTTCGGCAAGCGCGGCGACTCGACGAAACCCCGCTTACGAGCCCGAATTCACTGCGAAAACCCTGGAGGAGCGCGGAGCCGGCCCCTATCGTGCCGCCCGCCGCGACCGGGCCGGCTGCTCGCCTGCACGCTCACGGCCCAGCGGTGCCGCCGCCACCCACGGTGCGCGCTGCGAGGCACAGGTTCCGTTCCCCGAAGACTGCTCAGGAGATGTCATGTCGTTCACGATGCTCGCCCTCGCCGCGGGGGTCCTCGCCGTCCTCGCCGCCGGCTTCTGGTACCGCGCGGTGATCGCAGCGGAGACCTCGACCGATCGCGCCAACGAGATCGCGGCCGCAATCCGCGCCGGCGCGGAGGCGTTCCTGAGCCGCCAGTACCGAACGGTCGCGATGGTGGGCGTGCCCATTCTGCTGTTGATCGCTTGGCAGCTCGGCGCCTGGTATGCGATCGGCTTCGCCGTCGGCGCGATCGCGAGCGCCGCGGCGGGCTTCATCGGCATGAACGTCTCCGTGCGCGCGAACGTGCGCGTCGCGAAGGCCGCGAGCAGCGGCTTCGGCCCCGCCTTCGATCTCAGCTTCAAAGGCGGCGCGGTCACCGGCATGATGGTCGTCGGCGCCGGCCTGCTCTCGCTGACCGCGCTCGTGATGGTCGCGCCGGACGCAGACAAGACGCACGCGCTGATCGGCCTCGCGTTCGGCGGCTCGCTGATCTCGGTGTTCGCGCGGCTCGGCGGCGGGATCTTCACGAAGGGCGCCGACGTCGGCGCGGACCTCGTCGGCAAGGTCGAGGCGAACATCCCGGAGGACGATCCGCGCAACCCCGCCGTGATCGCGGACAACGTCGGCGACAACGTCGGAGACTGCGCAGGCATGGCCGCCGACCTGTTCGAGACGTACGGCGTGACCGCAACGGCCGCGATGCTGCTCGGCCACATCCTTTTCCCGGGCAGCCAGATGTTCCTCTACCCGCTCGCGATCGGCGCGGCCGGCATCGTCGGCTCGATCATCGCGGTGTTATTCGTGCGCATCAGCGAGCCCGCCGCCGGCGAGACGCCGGCCGTCATGCGCGCGATGTACCTCGGCCTCGGCATCGCGTCGGCGCTGATGCTCGCGGGCGTGTGGTGGATCAACACGCAGACCGCGATTCCGGCGGAGCTCTCGAGCACGTCGCTCTGGATCTGCGCGCTGATCGGCGCGCTCGTCACCGGCGCGATGATGTGGGTGACCGACTACTACACCGGCGGAAACTCTCCGCACGTCATCCACATCGCGAACGCGAGCAAAGGCGGGCACGCGACGAACATCATCGCGGGGCTCGCGGTCGGCATGCAGTCGACGGTGATCCCGGTGCTCGTGATCGTCGCCGCGATCTGGCTGTGCTTCTCGCAAGCCGGCCTCTACGGCGTCGGCGTCGCGGCGATGAGCATGCTCTCGCTCGCGGGCATCGTGGTCTCGATCGACGCCTACGGGCCGATTACGGACAACGCCGGCGGCATCGCGGAGATGGCGGAGCTCGGCTCCGACGTGCGCGCGGTGACCGATCCGCTCGACGCGTTCGGCAACACGACGAAGGCCGTGACGAAGGGCTACGCGATCGCGTCGGCCGGGCTCGCCGCGGTCGCGCTGTTCGCGACGTTCATCCAAGACCTCTCGAACGAGGGCGTGGTCGCGAGCTTCCTGCTCTCCGATCCGAAGGTGATGGCGGGGCTCTTCATCGGCGCGATGACGCCGTTCGTGTTCGCGTCGTTCGCGATGAACGCGGTGGGTGAGGCGGGCGGGAAGGTCGTCGAGGAGGTGCGCCGCCAGTTCCGCGAGATCCCCGGCATCATGGATGGCACGGGCAAGCCGGACTACCGCACCTGCGTCGACATCGTGACGCGCTCGGCGCTGCGCCTGATGGTGGCGCCCGCGCTGATTCCGGCGGCGATCCCGATCGTGGTCGCGGTCTTCCTCGGCGCGGAAGGTCTCGGCGGTCTCTTGATCGGCTCCATCGTCTGCGGCGTTTGCCTCGGCATCTCGATGACGACCGGCGGCGCGGCGTGGGACAACGCGAAGAAGTACATCGAGAGCGGCGCGCTCGCGGGCGAGAAGAAGGGGAGCGAGGCGCACAAGTCGGCTGTTACGGGCGACACGGTCGGGGATCCGTACAAGGACACCGCCGGACCGGCGATCAACCCGATGCTGAAGCTCGTGAACATCGTGGCGTTGTTGCTGGTTCCTTTCCTCGCGTAGGCGGAAGTAAGAACAGATCGGCGCCAGTTCGAGGCCCGAGCGGGGCGGGCGGGCCGGCGCGCGGTCCGGCGGGGGCTCGGCTTCGCTCGGCCGCGTGACCGCGTTGGATCGAGGCGTGCGCCGTTCGAGGACTCTGGCGCGCTGCATGTCGATCGTGAGCGCGGTCACGCCTGGGCGCTCGCTCCGCGACCCCCGCCTACCCGC
>DASTOI010000238.1:0-3134 GCA_035762585.1 Myxococcota bacterium | reverse complement strand
GGCGACCAGCCGCTCGGCGGAGACGGCCGTGTAGCGCTGCGTGGTCGAGAGGCTCGCGTGGCCGAGCAGCTCCTGGATCGCGCGCAGGTCGGCGCCCATGTCGAGCAGGTGCGTCGCGTAGCTGTGGCGCATGCGGTGGGGATGGATGCGGCCCGCGAGGCCCGCTTCGAGCGCGCGCTTGCGCAGCCTGCGGCGCGCGTCGCGCACGCCGAGACGCCGCGGCTTCGCGCCGCGCGCGGCGTTCAGCGAGACGAACAGCGGCTCGGCGAGCACGCCCGGCGCGCGGCGCTCGTCGAGATACGCGCGCAGCGCATCGCGCGCGGTCTTCGGCAGCGGCACGACGCGCTCCTTTCCGCCCTTGCCCCAGACGCGCACCTCGCCGCGCACCACATCGAGATCACGCACGTCGAGCGCGACGATCTCGCCGACGCGCAGCCCGGCGCCGTACATCAGCTCGAAGAGCGCCTGATCGCGCAGCGAGCCACGCGCGCCGGCGCCCGCGGGCGGCGCCGCATCGAGCAGCGCGCTCCCGTCGTCGACCGCGATCGGACGCGGCAGCGCCCGCGGCGCGCGCGGCGCGGGCAGGCCGAGCGTCGGGTCGGCCTCGCGCGCGCCCTCGCGCACGAGCCAGCGAAAGAACGTGCGCATGGCGGCGAGCTTGCGGCCGAGCGTCGCCGGCGAGCGCGAGCGGTGCTGCGCGGCGAGGAACGCGCGCACGTCGTCGGCGTCGATCCGCGCGGGCGAGCGCGCCCCGTGCTCCGCGAGCTGGCGCAGATCCGCGAGGTAGGCGCGCTGCGTGTGCTCCGAGTAGCCGCGCTCGCTGCGCAGGTAGCGCGCGAAGCCGGCGAGCGCGGCCTCCCACTTCAAGCGCGCACCGCGGTCGCCGTGCGGTAGTTCTCGAGCGCGGCGAGCGCGCGCTCGGCGAGCCGGCGATTTCGGTCCGCACGGCCCTCGCGCTTCGGCCCTCCGCCGTCGAGCGGCGGGAACAGCCCGAAGTTGACGTTCATCGGCTGGAAGCCGTGCGGGCGTTCCTCACGCAGGTGGGCGAGCAGCGCACCGTGCGCGGTCGTCGCGGCCGGCTCGGGCGCGCGCTCGCCGCGCAGCCGCGCTAGCGCAAACTGCGCCGCGAGGAAGCCGAGCGCGGCCGACTCGACATAGCCCTCCACGCCGGCCATCTGCCCTGCGAGCAGCACGTTCGGCCGAGCGCGCAGCGAGAGGTCCGGGCCCAGCACGCGCGGCGCGTTCACGAACGTGTTGCGGTGCACCGAGCCGAAACGCGCGAACACCGCCTCGCTCATGCCGGGCAGCGTGCGGAAGATGCGCTGTTGGTCCGCCTGCTTCAGCTTCGTCTGGAAGCCGACGAGGTTGAACAGCGCGCCGCGCTTGTCCTCGTGGCGAAGCTGCACGACGGCATGCGGCCAGCGCCCGCTGCGCGGATCGCGCAGACCGGCCGGCTTCATCGGCCCGAAGCGCAGCGTGCCCGGCCCGCGCCGCGCCATCTCCTCGATCGGCAGGCAGCCCTCGAAGTAGAGCGCCTGTTCGAACTCGTGCAGCGGCACGGTGTCGGCGGCGAGCAGCGCGGCGACGAATTCCTGATAAGCCGGCGCGTCGAGCGGCAAGTTCCAATAATCACCGTCGCCGTCCTCCCAGCGCGAGGCGCGGAAGCCCGCGGAGAGATCGAGCGAGTCCGCGTAGACGATCGGCGAGATCGCGTCGTAGAAGTAGAGCGACTCGCCGCCGACGATCGCCGCGAGCTCCGCCGCGAGCGCGGGCGCCGTCAGCGGGCCGCTCGCGAGCACGACGAGCTCGTCCGCCGGCAGAGCCGTCACCTCCTCGCGCCGCAGCTCGACGTTCGGGTGCGACTCGAGCTGCGCCGTGATGCGCCGTGAGAACTCACCGCGATCGACCGCGAGCGCGCGGCCCGCCGGCACCGCCGTCTCGTCCGCGACGCGCAGCACGAGCGAGCCGAGCCGCCGCATCTCCTCCTTCAGCAGCCCGACCGCGTTCGTCAGCGCGGCGCCGCGCAGCGAATTGCTGCACACGAGCTCCGCGAGCTCCGCGCTCTGATGCGCCGGCGAGAAGCGCACGGGCTTCATCTCGTAGAGCGCGACGCGCACGCCGCGCGCGGCGAGCTGAAAGGCCGCCTCACTGCCCGCGAGGCCTGCTCCGATGACGATCGCGCGCATGACGAGGTGGGTTAGCGGGAGCGGACGCCGAGCGCAGCCGCGCACGTCACGTGCTCGCGATCCACCTCCCGTCGCGGTCCTCGCACGCCGCGCCGGAGAGCTCGAGCTCGAGCAGCGCGGCGGAGAGCTCGCCCTCACGCGCGCCGAGCCTCTCGGCGAGCGCCTCGCGCGCGAGCGGCGCGCCGCGCAGCAGCTCGATTGCACGCGCGGCGAGCGGCGAATGGGCTGTCCCGGCGGCCCCGCTTCCCGCGCTTGCGGCACGCGCCGCCGGCTTTGCCTCGATTCCGAGCAGCGCGCAGAGATCGGCGGCGCTCGTCACGATGCCGGCGCCGTCCCGTAACAGCTGGTGCGGGCCGGCGCTGGTCGGCGAGTGCACCGGCCCCGGCACCGCGAGCACGTCGACGCCCTGATTCGCCGCGTGGCGCGCCGTCGTGAGCGTGCCGCTCGCAATGCGCCCCTCGACGACGACCACCACCTCCGAGAGCGCGCTGATCAGGCGATTGCGCAGCGGGAAGTACGGCCCGCGCGGCGGCGTCCCGACCGGGAACTCGCTGACCAGCGCCCCGTGCGCTTCGAGCGAGCTCGCGAGCCGGCGATGGCTCGCCGGGTAGACCTGTTCGATTCCGCAGGGCAGAAACGCAAGGCTCGCACCGCCTGCCTCGAGCGCGGCCTCGTGCGCCACTCCGTCGATGCCGCGCGCGAGCCCGGAAACGACGAGCAGCCCCGCGCGCGCGGCGCCGCCCGCGATCTCCCGCGCGACCATCCGCCCATACGCGCTGCACGCACGCGCACCGACCAGCGCGACCGCGCGCACGAGCAGCAGCGCCGGATTCCCGCGCACGAGCAACAGCGGCGGCGCGTCCACGAGGCGCCGCAGCCGCTCGGGATAGAGCGCCGACGAGATCGGTACTGCGCGTGCGTTGATGCGCTCGAGACGCTCGAGATCGC
>DASTOI010000237.1:0-5455 GCA_035762585.1 Myxococcota bacterium | reverse complement strand
TGATAAGCGGTCTGCAGCATCAGCGCGAGCAGGAGCTGGCCGACGGCCTCGCCGGAACGCTGCGGCAGCTCCCACGTGAGGCTCGGGCGCCCTGCCTCCGCGAGCGCGACGCGCGTTCCGTCGAGCTCCGCCCGTAACAAGCGCCCGAGCTCGACGCCGCGCAAGTAGGCGGCCGGCGCGCCGCCCGGGATCGCGACGCGACGCCGCGTCTTCATCACGCGCACGAAAACGACCAGCTTGTCGGCCGGCCCTTCCACGAAGAGCTGCACTTGCGAGTGCTGATCCGTCGAGCCGCGCGCGGGAAGCGGCGTCGGGCCGACGCTTCGGCCGGTCGTGCGCTCGCGCTTGCCGAGGCTCTCGCCGAGCAGCTGCACGCTCCAGCGGGCGAACGGCTCGAGCGCGTCGGCGTACGGCATCAGCACCTGGATCGGCTTGCCCCGCCGCTCGGCCAGCTCGTGGGCGACGACCGCCGCGAGCGCCGCCGGATTCTCGGCGAGCGGCACGCTCGCGATCCGCGCCGCGAGCCGACGCGCGCCACGCACCACCGCTGCGACGTCGACGCCCGCGATCGCGGGCGTGAGCAGCGCACTCGCCGTGAACGCCGAGAAGCGCCCGCCGACATCGTCGGGGAACTCGACGATCGGGATGCGCTCGCTCTCCGCGAACTCGCGCAGCGCGCCCTTCCCGGTCGTGACGACGCAGCGTTCGCGCAGGTTCTTCGCATTCGAGAGCGCCGCGCGCAGCACCTGGAAGCCGGCCGCGGTCTCGACCGTCCCGCCGGACTTCGACACCACGTGCAGCAGCGTTCTCCGGCGTCCCAGCAGGTCGATCAGCGCGCCGAGTGTGTCCGGATCGACGTTGTCCACGATGTGGACGCGCGGGCCGGGCCGCACGCGATCGGGAAGCTGGTTGTGAAACGGATGCGCGAGCGCGCGTAGCAGCGTCTCGGCGCCGAGCGCGGAGCCGCCGATGCCGATGTGCACGAGATCGCTGAAGCGTGCGGCCCGCAGCCGGCGCGCGACCGCCGCGATCTCGCGCTGGAGGTGCGGGCGCGAGAGCGCCGCGAGGAATCCCGAAGGCCGCTCCTCGCCGAGCAGCGCCGGCACGACCGGGGCGAGGCGCGGCAAAGCGCCCAGGATCTCCTCGCGCGTGAGCCCGTGCTCCGCTTCGAGCGGAGGGGAGAGCGAGGCGCCGAGCTCGAGTCGGAGATCGCGAGCGGTTTGCGTCATGGAGATTCCTCGCCCGCGCCTATGATGACCGGATGCGCGCGGCTGTCATTCAGATGCGATCGGTCGACGACCTCGCGACCAACCTCGCGGCGGCGCGCGAGCTGGTCGGCGAGGCCGCACGGGCGGGCGCCGAGCTCGCGGCATTGCCTGAGAACTTCTCGTTCATGCGCAGCGAGGGGCTTCCGTATCCGTGCGCGCAGGGCCTCGACGGCGAGATCGTCGGCACGCTGCGCGAGCTCGCGCAGACGCACGGCCTCTGGCTGCTCGGCGGCACGTTCCCGGAGGCCGCCGCCGACGGACGCGTCCACAACACCAGCGTGATGATCTCCCCAGCCGGAGAAGTCGAGGCGGTGTACCGGAAGATCCATCTGTTCGACGTCGACCTGCGCGCGCAGGGCGGCCTGCTCTTCCAAGAGTCCGCGAGCATCGCGCCGGGACGCGACGTGGTGACGGTGAAGACGCCCTTCGGCGTGGTCGGAATGTCGGTCTGTTACGACCTGCGCTTTCCCGAGCTCTATCGCCGCCACGCCGACGCCGGCGCCCGCTTCCTCGCGGTGCCGAGCGCGTTCGCGAAGGAGACCGGCCGCGATCACTGGGAAGTTCTGCTGCGCGCTCGCGCGATCGAGAATCAGTGCTTCGTGCTGGCGTCGGCGCAGTGGGGTCAGCACACCGCCCTACGCGCGAGCCACGGGCGGAGCATGGTGGTCGATCCGTGGGGAGTCGTGCTCGCGGTCGCGCCGGATCGGCCGTGTGCGGTGGTCGTGGACTGCGACCTCGACCAGATCGAGCGCGTGCGCGCGAGCCTTCCTGTGCTGCGGCACCGCCGCGTCTGAACGCGCCTCCGCGGGGGCCGGCACGGCCGGGAGCCTCAAGGCCCTCTCTACACGGGCCGAAGAGCCGCCGAGCGCTGGAGGCAGGGGTGTCGGCGGACCGAAGCGAGAACGGCGTGCGCGCGCGCCTCGTGATCCGCAACGGCGGTTTCGAGGGCATGACGTACGAGATCGACGGTCTCGAGACGCTGATCGGTCGCAATCCGACCACCGACATCACGCTGCTCGACGAGGGCATCAGCCGAGAACATGCGATCATCCAGTTCGATCCGGACGCGGGCGAATACTCGGTCGAGGATCTGCAGTCCACGAACGGCACCAAGGTGAACGGGAAGCGAGTGCGGAGCTCGGTGCTGAAGTCCGGCGACGAGGTTCAGATCGGGCACACCCGCTTCCAGTTCCTGATCGGCGACTGAGGCGAGCGTCGCTCCGGCGCGCGCAGCGAAGCCGAGCGGAGTCGAACAGTGGAAACGGCGTCCCTTCTCCCCTCGATCGGAGCACTCTCTCTCGGCCGCTCACTTCGATTGGGTCGGCTTTCGCTCGCGAGATACCCATTGCGCCGCCATTGC
Organism: Myxococcota bacterium; assembly: GCA_035762585.1. Classification (GTDB taxonomy): domain Bacteria; phylum Myxococcota_A; class UBA9160; order UBA9160; family UBA6930; genus VGRF01. The sequence continues at coordinate 2,827 of DASTOI010000237.1, read as the reverse complement.
CTGCGGCCTCGAGGAGAACGCATGCATCCCCGGCTGCTCGGCTCGCTCTCGCTGGCGCTCGTTGCGCTGCTCGGCGTGGGCTGCGCGTCGTCGTCACAGAAGGCGGCGTACGGGCCGCCGCCCTCGCCGGAGACGCTCCCCTATCAGGTGGGGCCTCCGGATCAGCTCTCGATCACGATCCTGCCCGACCCGGTGATCGAGCGTCAGGCGACCGTGCGGCCCGACGGGATGATCTCGATCGACTTGGTCGGCGACGTTCCCGCCGCCGGACGCACGACGACGGACATCGCGAACGACATCCAACAGCGCATCGCGCGCTTCAAGCGCGACGCGTCGGTCACGGTCTCGCTCTCCTCGTCGCTCAGCACCGAGGTGACGGTGCTCGGTGAGATCCGCGCGTCGACCTTCCCGCTGCAGCGCGAGACGCGCCTGATCGAGGCGATCGGCATCGTCGGCGGCACGCGCCAGATGTCGAAGCTCGACGACGTGCGCATCATCCGCGTCGACGACGGCGCCGTGAAGGTGCTGAAGGCCGACATCGCCGCGATCCAGCGCGGCGACCTCGCAACGAACTACACGCTGCGCGGCGGCGACATCATCTACGTCCCGCCGACGACGGGCGCGAAGATCGGGTACTGGGTGCAGGAGGTCTTCTTCCCGTTCCAGCAGGTGCTCGGCATGGGCGCGCGCGTCGGAGGGACGGTGATGACGGGCGGGCTCAGCACCGCAGCGGGCGCCGCGCTCCCGAGGCCGTGAGCCCTAATAGCCCGTGCCGAACATCACGGCCGGGATCGTGCGCAAGAGAATTCGCGCGTCGAGGCCGAGGCTCCAGGTGTCGATGTACTCGAGGTCGAGGCGCACCCAGTCCTCGAAGTCGCTCACGAGATTGCGACCGCCGACTTGCCACAGGCACGTGAGCCCCGGACGCATCGAGAGCCGTCGCCGCTCGAACGTCGAGTAGTCGACGACCTCCGCGGGCAGCGCCGGGCGCGGGCCGACGAGGCTCATCTCGCCGCGCACGACGTTCCAGAGCTGCGGCAGCTCGTCGATGCTGAACCGGCGCAGCCAGCGGCCGACCGGCGTGACGCGCGGATCGTCGTGGATCTTGAACACCGGCCCGGTCATCGCGTTCAAGTGCGCGAGCGACTCGCGGCGCGCCTCGGCGTCGTCGACCATCGTGCGCAGCTTGATCATCCGGAAGCGGCGCCCGAACAGGCCGGAGCGTGTCTGCAGGAAGAACACGCTGCCGGGCGACGTCGCTCGGATCGCGAGGGCGGCGACCGCGATCACGGGCAGCGTCGCGACGAGCAGCGCCGAGCCGAGCACCAGATCGATCCCGCGCTTGATCGCGAGGCTCGCCTGCGGGTGGTGGACGCGCGCGAAGCGCAGCGCGGTCAGCGGACCGAAGCGCGCCACCTGCGGCGGCGGAAGGTGATCGCCGAAGAAATCCGAGAGCACCGTGAACGGGACGCCGGCTTCGCCGCACGCAGCCACCACCGGCATGATCTGCTCGAACAGCGAGCGCGGGACCGCGACGATCACCTCGTCGATCACCTCGTCGCGCAGGATCCCGCGCACGTCGACGAGCTTGCGCACGCGCGCCGGATCGATCTCGGGCGAGATCGGGACATCGGCGTCATCGAGGAATCCGACGACGCGCAGGCCCCAGTGCCGCTGCAGCTCGATGCGCCGCTTCGCGTCCGCGGCGCGCGCGCCCGACCCGACGATCAGCACGTTGCGCGTGTTGCGTCCGAAGCGACGCGCGACGCGCAGCGCACTGAGCACGATGACGCGCTCGAACGTCAGCAGCGAGAACTGCGCGGCGCCGAACATCGCCGCGAAGCGCGGCCCGAGCGGCGTCCCGAGCAGGTAGACGGCGGCCGCCAATGCGCCCGTGCTGCACATGCCCGCCAGCACGAGCCGCCAGATCAGATCGTCGAACGGGCTGCGGCGCTGCGAGCGGTAGAGCCCGAACTGCTCCGCCGCGACGGGCCACGCCAGACAGGCAACGAGCGCGCAAGTGAGCAGCGACGGCGTGAGCTGCCAAGCCTCTGCGCCCGCCGCGAACGGGAACGACAGCAGCATCATCAGGACGATCCCACTGACGGCGACGTCGATCGCCACCATCGTGGAATGCAGAGACTCGGAGTGGTTTCTCAGCATGCATCCATCAAATACACCGCCGGCAGGCGGGATGTGTCGGCGAAATGAGTGGCCGCTGCCTGGTTGCCGGTGGCGGACATGCGCGCCGTTTTCGAGCCCGCCGATTCGATGGCCAATCGGGTTACCTTTGGCGGCCGGGAGGCACACACCGAGCGCGGAGACCTGGGGGACTGGCGCATCGCCAGGTCTTCACTTTCCCGGTCTGCCGTCCGATCCCACACCCACGCCCGCGCTTTCGGCCGCCTCACCCGAGGGCTCGACCAGATGTACGAATCGTTCTTCGGACTTCGGGAGCCGGCCTTCTCGCTGGCCCCGGATCCGCGCTTCCTCTGGCTCTCGGACACGCATGAGGAAGGTCTCGCCGCGCTCGTCTACGGCATCACGCGCCGGAAGGGCTTCATGTTGCTCACCGGAGAGGTGGGCGCCGGGAAGACGACGCTGCTGCGCGCCGCGCTCGACCAGATCCCGTCGGATACCGAAGTGGCGCTGGTGATGAACACGGCGGAGCTCACGCCCATCGACCTGCTCCGCCTGATCGCCGCCGAGTTCTCGCTGCCGGGTCCGTTCAACGCGAAGGTCGACTACATCCTCGCGCTGAATCGCTTCCTGCTCGATCAGCTCGACCGCGGCGTGAACACGGTGCTCACGATCGACGAGGCGCAGA
>DASTOI010000236.1:0-11189 GCA_035762585.1 Myxococcota bacterium | reverse complement strand
GCGCATTACGGAGTCGATGCGCTGCTCGCGGATGCGCTCGCGCTCGCGAAGGAGCAGGGCGCCGAGCGCTTCCATCTCGTCGGCCACGACTGGGGCGGGCAGCTCGCGTGGCTGCTCGCGGCGCGCCATCCCGAGCGCGTGCGCACGCTGGCGGTGCTCTCGCGCCCACATCCTGCCGCGTTCGCGCGCGCGCTCGCGAGCGATCCGCAACAGAGCGAGCGCTCGAAGCATCACCGCGCATTCCAGGATCCGAACACGGCGGCGCTGCTGATCGAGGACGGCGCGCGGCGCCTGCGTGGGATGCTGCTCGATCACGGCGTGCCCGAGCGCGACGCGGAGGCATACGTCGGCGCGCTCGGGTCGCACACGGCAATGGATGCCGCGGTGAACTGGTATCGCGCTGCGTTTCAGGGCGCTTCGGCGCTCGCCGCGAGCGACACGCCTGCGGTGCGCGTGCCGACCGTCTTCCTTTGGGGCGACGCGGATCGCACGGTCGGTCGCGCCGCGGCGGAGGCGACGCGCGATTTCGTCGCCGCGTCGTATCGCTTCGTCGAGCTCCCCGGCGTCGGGCACTTCATCACGGATCAGGCCGCCGAGCGGGCGACGGAGGAGCTGCTCGCGCACCTCGCCGCGCACGCGCGCGAGTGACGCTCCGGAAGCGACGCGCCGAGATCGCCCCTAGCGGGGCGTGCGCTCGAACGCCGGCGCGCCCTCGTAGACGTGGTGGAAGCTCTGCTTGTCGATCGTGTAGATCGACGCGCCGGGCTTGTCGAAGGCGCTCGGATCGTCGAGCGAGCCGACCTTCACGATCACCGCGCCCGGTAAGCCCGGCGAGCGGCTCACGACGTGCGTGCCGCAGCTCGGGCAGAACTCGCGCGTGACCGGCGCCGCGAGATCGCTGCGCGCGAACTTCTTCACCTCGCCGCTCGTGTACTGGAACTGCGCCTCGGGCGTCACGATCAACGGCAACGAGTTCCCTCCGGTGAAGTACTGGCACTCGCGGCAGTGGCAGATCAGCTTCATCAGCGGCGTGCCGCCGGCCTCGTACCGGAGCTGCCCGCAATAACAACGACCCGTCAGCGCCATCGCGATCTCCTTCGCGCGCGTCGCGACGCTACCGCGCTTTGCACGCGCGGCGCGAGACGCAGCGCAGCGCGGTCACCGCGGTACCGTCGCCGCGATGCTCTTCCACTTCGATTTCGCGACCTGGGCGCGCATGCTCGGCCTCGCGCTGCGCGAGAAGCGCGCCGCGCTGCGCGCGTGGTTCGTGTTCCGGCTCGTCGTCTGGGTGCCGCTCGTCGCGAGCTTCCACGCGGTCTGCTTCTTCCTCGACGGTGTGCTCTTCCCCGGCGTGCGCCGCATCGCGGTGCGCGCGCCGGTCTTCCTCGTCGGCCACGCGCGCAGCGGCACCACGCTGCTGCATCGCCTGATGAGCCTCGACGGCGAGCGCTTCTGCACGCCGCGCCTCTACGAGCTCTACTTCCCGTCGCTGCTGCAGAAGAAGCTGCTGCGCGCGCTCAGCGCCTTCGACCGCCGCTTCCTCGGGCGGCGCCTCGCGCGCCGCGTGCGCCGCTGGGAAGAGCGGCGCTACCGCGCGACGCAGGACATCCACGCGATGGGCTTGTTCAAGCCCGAAGAGGACGACGTCTTTTTCTACTACTCCTGCGCGTCGGGCTTCTGGATGACGAAGCTCCCCTATCTCGGGAAGCTCGATTTCTATTCCGTCGACCGCTGGCCGGGGCGGAAGCGGCGCCGGCTGATGCGCTTCTATCGCGCGTGCATTCAGCGCCAGCTCTACCTCGACGGCCCGGACAAGATCTACGTCTCGAAGAGCCCGGTCTTCGCCGGCCGGGTCGGGGCGCTGCTCGAGGAATTTCCGGACGCCCGCTTCGGCATCACGATGCGCGATCCGAACGAGACGATCCCTTCGCTGCTCAAGTTGTTACAGACGTCGTATCGGCTCTACGGCGTCGACGACGCCGAAGCAGCACGCGCGCTGAAGGCGCAGGTCGACATCTCGGTCGACACCTACCGGCACCCGCTCGCCGCGCTCGCGCAGCATCCCGAAGCGAAGCGCGCCGCGGTCGACTACGTCGAGCTGACCGGCGCGCCGCGCGCGACGCTCGAGAAGCTCTACGCCGCGCTCGGCTTCGACGTGACTCCCGAATTCGCCGCCGTGCTCGCGCGCGAGGAGCAGCGCGCGAAGCGCCACGAGACCCGCCACCGCTACAGCCTCGCCGAGTTCGGCCTGCGCGACGGCGAGCTGAGAGAGCGGATCGGGGAGGAGCTGTTCGCGGAGTTCGGGTGGGGAACGCCGATCTAGCGTCCCTTCCACTCCGGCTTCCGCTTCTCGAAGAACGCCGCGACGCCCTCGCGCGTGTCCTCCGAGGCGCGCACGCGCTTCGACGCGTCCGCCGCGATCTCCCAGGCGAGCGCGTCGCCCGCTTCGAGCGGCGCGTTGATTGCGCGCAGGCTCTCGCGCACCGAGATCGGGCTGTTCGCGCAGATGCGCGCGGCGAGCGCGAGCGCTTGCTCTACAGCGCGGCCCGGCTCGCACAGCACGTTCACGAGACCGAATCGCTCGGCGCGCTCGGCGGAGAGCGCGTCGCCGGTGAGCGCGAGCTCGCGCGCGACGTTCAGCGGCAGCGCGTGCGCGGCGCGGTGCGGGCCGCCGTAGAGCGCGAATACGCCGCGCTTCACCTCGGGCAGCGCGAAGCTCGCCGCGCGCGACGCGACGACGAGGTCGCACGCGAGCACCATCTCGAAGCCGCCGCCGAACGCGAAGCCGTCGACCGCGGCGATCAATGGCTTCACGCGCGCGCGGCGCACGACCCCGTACGGGCCGCCGCGCTCGGTCGAGTTGTTCAGGCCGTCCTTCAGATCGCTGCCCGCGGAGAACACGCCTTCGGCGCCGGCAAGAATTCCGACCCAAAGCTCGGGATCTTCTTCGAGCTTGTTCATCGCCGCGTCGAGCCCGAGCGTCATCTCGCGGTTCATCGCGTTGCGCTTCTCGGGGCGCTCGAGCCGCGCGATCAGCACGCGTCCGCGGCGCTCGGTGGTGACGGGCATGCGCTCCTCCGGACCGCGAGAGATAGCTCGGTGTCGAAGCGCGATCCCCCGCTCGCGAATTCGACCCCGCCTCGCCTACCGTGCCTTCTTTCGCCGGGAGCTCTGGATGCGCCTCACGCCCTCTCACTTCGGTCTCTGCGTTCGCGATCTCGATCGCTCGCTGCGCTTCTGGTGCGACGGCCTCGGCTTCGAGCGCGCGGAGCGCTTTGCCGTGGGCGACGAGTTCGGCGCGGCGCTCGAGGTCGAGGGGCGCGTCGACTGCGTCTCGCAGTTCATCCGCAAGGACGGGCTCGCGATCGAGCTGCTCGCGTATCGCTCGCCGGGCGCGATCGGCGCGGCCTCGCTGCGGCGCAATCAGGTCGGCTTCACGCACTTCTCGCTCTACGTAGACGACCTCGCCGGCGCGGTGCAGCGGCTCGTCGCGTGCGGCGGCAAGCTGCTGCCGGCGACTCGCACGCAGAACGACGCGCTCGAGCTCTTGTTCGTGGAAGATCCGGACGGCGTGCGCGTCGAGCTGATGCACAACAAGTCGGCGAGCTGAGGGAGAAGCGGTGCCGCGCGCGCGAGCCAACGGGATCGAGCTCGAATACGAGACGTTCGGCCGCGAGGGCGATCGCCCGCTGCTGATGATCATGGGCCTCGGCGCCCAGATGCTTCAGTGGGACGAGCGCTTCTGCGAAGCGCTCGCCGAGCGCGGGCATTATGCGATCCGCTTCGACAACCGCGACGTCGGGCTCTCGACGAAGTTCGACCACGCGGGCGTGCCCGATCTCGCCGCGCTGATGCAGCCCGGCGCGGACCGCTCCCGCGTGCCGTACACGCTCGACGACATGGCGGACGACGCCGCCGGCCTGATCGACGCGCTCGGCCTCGGCAGCGCGCACGTGTTCGGCGCGTCGATGGGCGGCATGATCGCGCAGACGGTCGCGTACCGGCACGCGGCGAAGGCGCGCAGCCTGATCTCGCTGTACTCGAGCACCGGCAATCCCGGGCTGCCGCCCTCGAAGCCCGAGGCGATGGCGGTGCTGATGGCGCCGCGCCCTTCCGATCGCGCCGGCGCGATCGACGCGACGGTGCGCGCGGCGCAGGTGACGAGCGGCCCCGGCTATCCGATCGCCGCGGACTACCTGCGTGAGCGCGCCGCGCGCATGTACGACCGCGCGTTCACTCCGGCGGCGGCGGCGCGCCATCTCGCTGCAGTCAGCGCGCACGGCAACCGCGCGCCTCGCCTCGCGGCCATAACAGCTCCGACGCTCGTGATCCACGGCACGTCGGATCCGCTGGTTCCGGTCGAAGGGGGCCGCGACACCGCGAAGTCGATCCCGGGCGCGCAGCTGGTCGAGATCGAGGGGCTCGGGCACGGCATTCCGCCCGCGCTCTGGATGCGGCTCGCCGACCTCGTCGCCGCGCACACGCAGAAAGCCGAGTCCGCGCGCTCGCGATCCTGAGCACTCACCACGAGACGGAGACGCCATGCCGCAAGCGAAAGCCAACGGAATCCAGCTCGAGTACGACACCTTCGGCCGCGCGAGCGACGCGCCGCTGCTGCTGATCATGGGCCTCGGCGCGCAGATGGTGCTCTGGGACGAAGAGTTCTGCGATCTGCTCGCGCAGCGCGGCCACTACGTCGTGCGCTTCGACAACCGCGACGTCGGGCTCTCGACCAAGTTCGATCACAAAGGCGTTCCGAACGTCGTCGCGATGATGCAGCCCGGCGCGGACCGCTCGTCGGCGCCCTACACGCTCGACGACATGGCGGACGATGCGGCTGGATTGTTAGGAGCGCTCGGCGTCGAGTCCGCTCACATCGTCGGCGCGTCGATGGGCGGCATGATCGCGCAGACGGTCGCCTACCGGCATGCGCCGAAGACGCGCAGCTTGGTCTCGATCATGTCGAGCACGGGCAACCCGGCGCTGCCGCAGGCGAAGCCGGAGGCGATGGCGGTGCTGATGACGCCGCGGCCGCCCGACCGCGCAAGCAACGTGGAGGCGAGCGTGCTGGCCGCGCGCGTGATCGGGAGCCCGGGCTATCCCGCCGACGAGACGCGCGTGCGCCAGCGCGCCGGCATGATGTTCGACCGCGCGTTCACGCCGCTCGGCACCGTGCGCCAGATGGCGGCGATCTTCGCGCACGGCAGCCGCGTGAAGCGGCTCGCCGCGGTGACGGCTCCGACACTCGTGATCCACGGCGTCGCGGATCCGCTCGTGCCGCTGGAGGGTGGCCGCGACACCGCGAAGTCGATCCCCGGCGCGCAGCTGCTCGAGATCGAGGGGATGGGCCACGACCTCCCGCCCGGCCTCTGGGTGCGGCTCGCCGACGCGATCGCGGCGCACACGAAGAAGGCCGAAGGGGCGCGCCGCTGAGCGCCTGAGCGCGGGTCGACGGACTCCCGCGCCGAGTACGACTCGTAGTCACGCGCGCGCGGCTGATTTCTGCTTGATCGCCGCGCACGAAGCTGCGCAGACTGCGCCCATCCGTTCTCAGGGAGGGTGCCATGCGTCGCTTCGCTCGTTCGTTCTGTACTGCGCTGTCGGCTGCGCTGCTCGCGAGCCCCGCGTTCGCGAACACGCTCACACAGAATCTCTCGTGGACGATCGACCGCTCCGGAACGACTGCGAAGTATCGCGTCACCGCCTACGGCGATTCGATCTATGCCGGTTATTACGGGTCGATCTCGCGCGCGGCGAAGCGCGCCGGTCCGACCGTCGACGGCGAGTACCTCTCGCAGCTCTGGAACGCCGACATCCAGGTCGTGCGGCGCGCGAAGTCGGGCGCCGTCGCGAGCGACATCTACAACAACAAGATCGTCGCCGAGCGCTCCTACATGCAGACGAGCGACACGCGCGTCGTCACGTTCGAGATGTGCGGCAACGACGGCTTGCAGGCGCGCAGCTCGTTCGCCGGCCAGAGCGGCACCTGCAACTACGCGCCGCTGAACAACGCGCTCGCGAATTGCACCACCTATCAGGATCTCGCGATGGCCGCGATCAACACCTACGCGCACGCGAACACGAAGCTGAAGGTCGTCGCGAACCTCTACTACCCCGGCTACGCCGCGGACAACGTGCTCGCGAACTGCACCGATTCGGGCACCGGCGCGCGCCCCAACAAGCAGGCCGTGTTCCTGCCCTACATCGCGCGCATGAACTGGCGCGCGTGCAACTTCGCCGCGCAGCGCGGCTTCGCGTGCGCCGACACCTTCGCCGACTACATGGCCGCCGACTACGACTCGAACGGCGACGGGCAGATCGACTCCCAGGCGATTCGCTACGTGCAGGGCGAATCCGAGGCGGCCTACGTGCAGAAGATCACCGTCACCCATCGCGCGGCGCTGCGCGACGCGAACCTGAAGCTCGTCTCGGCCGGCACCAGCTTCGACTACATCCAGTCCGACAACACGCACCCGACCTACACCGGCTCCACCGTCTGGCTCGGCTTCATCGGCGGCTCCGGCTCCGGCAGCGGCGCGCCCGACTACAGCGGCAGCCAGATCGTCGGCGGCAAGAACCCGGTGTGGAACCGCTTCGGCCACGAGCGCCTCGGCTGGCTGCTCTCGGTGTTCGGCCCGGCGGCGCCGTAGCGGTTCGCGAGCGTCAGCTGAGAAAGCGCAGCGCGAGCAGCGCGGGCACGCTGCCGTAATAGATCGCGCTGGTGGCGTGCTCGGCGAGCGCGCGGGCCGCGGTCGCGGCGCGCGGTGAGTGTGCGGCGAGGTAGGAGATCAGCTCGCATGCGCTGCGCCACGCCGCGCTCCAGAGCACGAGGTAGAGCGCGGCCGTTCCATAATGAGCGAGCGCGCTCGACAGCCACGCGCGCAGGCCCATCAGGTAGTACTCGCCGAGCAGCGCGCCGAACGCGATGTGCTGGTGCGCGCTGAACGCGACCGCGCCCGGCAGCAGCGCGAATGCCGCGATGCGCGCGGGCCAGCGCAGCCACCAGGGCCGCCCGAAGTCTGCGCGCGCTGCGGCGTAGCGCACGGGGACGCGCGCGAGGCCGCCGGCCGCGGCGGAACAGCCGGCGTCCCGCAGCGCGCGGAGCAGCGCGCTCGGATCCGCCAGCGCGAGCCTCATCTCGAACGGTGCGCCGGAGCGCAGCGCGAGCGTGAGCGATGGGAGCGGCAGCGGAACGCGCGGCGCCGCGACGGCTGCGATCGACGCGATCGGAACGCGCGCAACGCGATCGCTGCGCGCGATCGTCAGTACGCCTGCGTCGACCTGCGCACGCGCCGCGTACGCGCGCAGCAGGCAGCGCGCGGCGAGCTCGGGTGCGAGCGCGAACAGCGCGAGCGCCTCCGCGAGCGAGCGCGGCGTCAGCGGCGGATCGTTCGCGCGCACGAGCACGACGAGCAGCAGCAGCAGCGCGAGCCGCGACCAGCCGCGCAGCAGCGCCGCGAGCGCTCGCACGGGAGCGGGCAGCGCGGCGACATCGAAGCCCAGCGGCGCGAGCATCTCTCGTATGCTCGCGCGGCGAAGCGCGCGCGGCGAGGCGAAGCCGAGCGAAGCTCGTAACAGGGTGACGATGGCGCCCCGAGCGGAGTCGACGAAGGACGGCGTGACGTTCGCGCGCGGCGCCGCGCCATGGCGCACGCGCGCATGGCTGGCGGCCGCGGCGGCGCTGCTCCTCGTGGCGGGCTGGCTCGCGTCCCTCCCGCGCGGTTCGGGCCCTCCCGCCGACGCGTCGCGGCAGAGCGGTCCTTCGCCGAGCCCGCCAGGGCCGCCGAGTGGACCGCCCGATCGCGAATCCGAGCGTCGGCCGGCGAGCTCGCGCGAGCGCGCGGGCGGCGAAGGAGCGCCCGATGCGCAGGCTGAACCCCAACAACTCGCTTCCGAGGACGGCGAGGCGCCGGAGGGCGGCGTGCCCAGCGGCATCGGCCTGTTCCCCGCGCCCGGCACCGATCCGGTGAAGATCGGAATCGTCGTGCCGGAGGATTTCCCGCTGCCCGAGGGCTACCTGCGCCACTACCAGGTGACGGACGACGGCCAGCCGATGCCGGCGATCCTGTTGTTCCACCCCGACTACGAGCTGCTGGACGAGCGCGGCGAGCCGATTCCGCTGCCGGAGGATCGCGTCGTGCCGCCGGAGCTCGCGCCCGAGGGCCTGCCGATCGAGCTGCTCGTGCCGCCCGAGCCGCGCGTGGAAGAGGGCGCCCCCTGAGCGAACGCGCACGTCGAGCGCTCGCTGCGTGTATCGGAGCGCTCGCGAGCGGCGCCGCGCTCGCGGTCTGCGCGCAGCTCCCGCGCTTCGGGCCCGCGCTCGCGCTCGTCGCGCTCGCGCCGTGGCTCGTCGCGCTCGACGCGCAGCGCTCGCTGCGTGGAGCCCTTCTCGCCGCTGCGGCGTTCTGCTTCGCGTACGTCGCGCTCGTGCTCGGCTGGTTCGCGGCCGCGATCAGCGCGTTCACGGGCGCGTCCGCGACGTGCGGCTGGCTGGCGCTCGCCGCGCTCGCGCCGGCGCTCGAGCCGCAGGTCTTCACGTTCGCGGCGGCGCGCTTCGCGCTGCGCGCGCGCGGCGTGAGCGCCGCGGCGATCGCGCTCGGCAGCGCGTGCGTGTGGGTCGCCACGGAGTGGGCGCTCCCGAAGCTGCTCGGCGATTCGCTCGGGCTCGCGCTGCATCCTGCCCCCGCGCTCCGTCAGGGTGCCGATCTCGCCGGCGTGTCAGGCCTCACGCTGATCGTGCTGCTCGTGAACGATTGCGCGCGAGAGTGTTCGCTCCGCGCCCGCGGCGTAACAGCGGGGTCAGACCCCGCTGTTGCGCCGCCGGGGAGGCGCCTGCGCGCCGCGGCGCCGCTCGCGCTCGGCGGCGCGCTCGTCGCGGCGCTCGCGTCCTATGGCGCGCTGCGCGGGCGCGCGCTCGACGCCGAGATCGCGCGCGCGCCGCGCATTCGCGCCGCGCTCGTGCAGGCGAACATCGCGCGCTACGGCGCGCTCGCGCGCGAGCTCGGCACCGGCGGCGCAGTCGCGCAGATTCTCGAGGCGCATTTCGCGCTCTCGTTCGAAGCGCTCGCTCGCGAGCCGCTCGATCTCGTCGTTTGGCCGGAGACCGTCTACCCGACCACGTTCGGCGCCCCGAAGTCCGAGGACGGAGCCGCGTTCGACCGCGCGATCGCCGCGTACGCCGCGCGCGCGGGCGCGCCGCTCGTATTCGGCGCGCACGAGGCCGACGCCGCCGGCGAGTACAACGCGGCGATCTTTCTCGAGGCCGACGGCGCCGGTCGCGTGAGCTGGGACGCGTACCGCAAGGCCGCGCCGTTTCCGCTCACCGAGCGCGTCCCCGCGTGGCTCGATTCGCCGTGGCTGCGCGAGCGCGCGCCGTGGCTCGGCTCGTGGCGCGCGGGCGCCGGCGCGAAGACCGTCTCGATCGCACTGCCGCGCGGCGGCGCGCTGCGCGCGGCGCCGCTGATTTGTTACGACGCGCTCGATGCGTCGCTCGCGCGCGCCGCGGTGAGCGAAGGCGCGCAGCTGCTCCTCGTGTTGAGCAACGATTCGTGGTTCGCGCAGGCCGGCGGCCCGCGGCTGCACCTGCTCGTCGCGGCGTTTCGCTCGATCGAGACGGGCCGCGCGCAGCTGCGCGCCGCGAACACCGGCATCAGCGCAGCGATCTCCCCGCGCGGCGAGATCGTCGCTTCGCTCGGCGTCGGCGAGCGCGGCGCGCTCGTCGCCGAAGCTCCGCTGATCGTCTCGCGCCCGCCCCATGTGCGGCTCGGCGACTGGCTCGGGCCGCTCGCCTGCGCGGTCGCGATCGCGCACCTCGCCCTCGCCGGCTCCCGCCGCCGCGGCGCTCCGCGCGCGATCACTTCACGGTGATGCGGATCCGCTCCGACACGACCGGCGGCTCGTGCGGGATGTGGTTCGCGTCCGCCAACAGCAGCTGGAGCGTGTGCTCCCCGGGCGCGAGCTCGAGCGTCGTCTCGGTCTGCCCGTTGCCGAAGTGGAGGTGGGTCGCGTCCTTCGGGATCGGCAGGTTCATCGGCGGCAGCGGCGCGTCGACGATCAGGTGATGATGCCCGGTGCCTTCGGTCGCCACGCCCGCCGGCGCGACGCCCATTCCTGTTAGGCCGAAGCGCACCGTGAACTCGCCCGTGAGCGCCTGCCCATCCTCCGGGGTGATGAAGTAGAGCTTCGCCTCGGCCGGCGCCTTCGCGCGTGGAACTTGCGCGAACGCTGCGAGCGCAGCGAGCGCGGCGACGAGAGCGATCCCGGCGAGGCCGATGCTTCGGAATCGAGCAGTCATGCGAGCTCCTTCGGCAGCGAGTCGGACAGCGAGCGTTCGCCCCAGCATAAGCCGAGCACGGCAGCGCCCAATGACCGCTCTCATGGCTCCGGGTTCGTCGTGGCCGCGCTGTACGGATCGGGATCGACGTCCGCGCAGAGCCCGTCGCCATCGCCGTCGTTGTCCGAGTCGAGCGGGCACGCGTCGCAGGCATCGCCCACTCCGTCGGCGTCGCCGTCCGTGAGGTCCTCGTTCGCGAGCGCCGGACAGTTGTCACACATGTCCGTGTACCCGTCGCCGTCGGAATCGCGCTCGTCGACGAACAGGCGCAGCGGCGCGGAGCGCAGCACCACGCCGCCGCCCGTCTCCCCTTGCTCCGCGCGCGCGAACATGCGCGTCTCCACGTTCGCATCCGCGCGCGCGCTCGCCGGGATCGCGATGCGCGCGTTCAAGCCGCCCTTCGCGTTCGCGCGCACCTCGCCGAGCGAGGAGGTGGCGTCGTCCTGCACGAACGAGATCGCGATCGGCTCATCAGGCAAGAAGCTGCCGCCGGTGAGCATCACGGTCTCGCCGAGCACGAAGACGTTCTCGAAGACGCACTCCGTGTACTCGACCGGGCTCACCCAGAGCGTGCCGCGAACCCGGGCGGCCCCCGCCTCCTGCGCAGCGAGCGGCAGCGGGCCCGCGAGCCAGCACATGCAGGCGGCGAGCGGCGCGGCGGCGTGAAAGCGCGGCCGACGGGTCGCGTCCGATCTCGCGTCTGGCCTTTGCATCTCTCGCTCCTCCGGCGGAGGCAGCGCAGGGCCGGCGGCCGGCTCTCACTTCGCGGTGCGTCGCAGCTGGCCCTTCGCCTTGTGGATCGCGGCGCGCACGCTCGCGAGCGCCGCCGAGTCGCCCGCCGCGAGCGCGGCCTCGC
>DASTOI010000235.1:0-2708 GCA_035762585.1 Myxococcota bacterium | reverse complement strand
CGAGCCGGCCGATCGGCGTGCTGACGCTGTGCGTCTCGCGCGCGCGCACGAGCCCCGCCTCCTCCATCAGCGCGGGAATCTCGCCAGCGAGATGCGGCTGCATGCGCTCGCCGCGGTGGAAGCAGCGCACGAGCAGCGCTTCCCAGCGCGTGACCGGCGGCGCGAAGTCGAGCACGTGCACCGAGCCCTCGAAGTAGAGCACGCGGTGCGCCTCGCGGAACGTCGCGAGCTTCTCTGCGCGGGTCAGGCGGTGCAGCATCAACGACGCCATCACGCGATCGATCGCCTCGGTCGGAAACGGCAACCGCTGGCTGACGCCGCGATAGACGCGAATCGGCAGCCCGGCCTCCAGCGACTTGCCCATCGCGCGCGCGAGCCGCTGCGGATTCGGGTCGAGCGCGTACACGTACGCATTCGGCTCGCGAAGCTTGATCCTCATCGCGAGCTCGCCGCGCCCGCAGCCGATCTCGAGCACCTGATGACCCGCGCCGATACGCGCCTGCTCGATCAGCCGGCCGCGCGTCTCGTCGTCCTTCAGCAGCCACGCGACGAGCGGCGGATAGAACGGCACCTGCAGATCGAACGACGGCGCCGGCACGTAGCGCGGATGGAACGGGTCGCTGCTGGCGCCGGGCGCGGTCATTGGGGAGTTCTCATGGCTCGCGGCGTAACACGCTACCCCATGCGTTCTCCGTGATGGGAAGCCTTTTGCGCCGCCGCCGCGGCCGCTTCTCGCGATAGGATGCGCTCATGAGCAAGCAGGCCGAGCTCACGGAGCGGGCGCGCGCGCTCGCGCCGCTGATCCGTGCGCACGCCGACCAGAGCGAGCGCGAGCGAAAGCTCGCGGCGCCGATCGTCGAAGCGCTCCACGACGCGGGACTGTTCCGCATGATGCTGCCCGAGAGTCTCGGCGGCAGCGGGCTGAACGCGGCCGAGGCCGCGCCGATACTCGAGGAGGTGGCGTGCGCGGACGGCTCCGCGGGCTGGAACCTCGCGATCGGCGCCGGCAACAGCGCGTTCCTCGCGCTGCTCGAAGACGAGGCCGCGATCGCGGAGCTGGCCGCGAGCCCGCGCGCGCTCGGCGCCGGCTCGATCAACCCGACCTCGCTGCGCCTAACACCTGCCCCGGGCGGCTACCGCGTCTCGGGCGCGCTGCGCTACGCGAGCGGAATCCAGCAGAGCACCTGGCTCGTCGCGGGCGGGTTCGTGATCGAGAACGGCCGACCGCGCACCGCGCCCGACGGCGGGCCGCTGATCGTCGGCACGTTCTTCCCGACCGACGCAGCGCGCGTGCTCGACAGCTGGCGGCCCACCGGGATGTGCGGCACCGGCAGCCACGATGCGCTCGTCGAGGACGTCTTCGTTCCGTACGCCCGCACCTACGACTTCCGGACGACAGCGCCGCGGCCGCTCGATCCGCTCGCGGCGCTGCCGATCTTCAGCCGGCTCGGCGCGACGCTCAGCGCGGTCGGGCTCGGCATCGCGCGCCGCGCGCGTGAGGAGCTGATCACGCTCGCGCAGACGAAGACGTCGCTGATGAGCGCGAAGCCGCTGCGCGAGACGGCGCGCGTGCAGATCGACGTCGCGCGCGCGACCGCGCTCACCGACGCCGGACGCGCGCAGCTCGCGTCGACCGTCAGCGAGATCTACGCGCGCATCGCCGCCGGCGCCGCGCCGACGCGCGAGGACCAGATCCACCTGCGTCTCGCGTACATCAGCACGACCGACTTCGCCGCGCAGGCCGTCGACCTGATGCGCAACGCGGCCGGCATGAACGCCGTCGTCGCCGGCAGCCCGCTCGAGCGCTGCTGGCGCGACATGCACGCGTTGACCCAGCACCTCGCCGTCTCGTCCGCGCACTACGAGCGGATCGGCAAGGCACTGCTCGGCGTCGAGATCGGGCCCGGTCCACTTTGAATCTCGACTTGTCCGCGCTGAGCGCCACCGAGCAATGCGGCGGCGGAGTGGAAGCGCGGAGGAAGCAAGGAGCTGCGCGCGACAAGTCACCAGACCGGGGACGTTCATACCTACCGGTAACTTGCGTGCCACCCTTCGACCGCTTGGGCGAGCGAAGGCTGTCCCCCAAGTCACCGACAAGTATGAACGTCGCCGTTTTGGTGACATGTGATCAGTCGGCGAGCCAGCGGGCGGGGAGGCAGGCGCCGTTTTCGTAGAGCCAGGAGGCGCTGCGCTCGAGCAGCGTGGGGCGACGGTGAGCCTGAGAGATCACGTAGGCGCGAATCGCTTCGGCGTCCTCGCGCGAGAGCGAGTCGGCGAAGCTCGGCATGCCGCGCTCGGCGCGGACGCCGCCGATCACGATGTCCTGCCAGCGCGCGAACGTCGCGCGCGACGCGTACCGCAGGTCGGGAAGCAGGCCGCCGCTCTTCACGCCGATGCCGTGACAGAACATGCACCACTCGTGATACAGCGAGTGCCCGCGCTCGACGGTCTCGGGCGACGCGGTTGGCGCGGGCGCGGTGACGACGCCGATCTGGCGCGGGCGCCGTTCCGGCAGGCGCGCCTTCCCGCCCAGCTTGAACGCGGCGACGTAGCCCGCGTTCTCGTACCGAATCATCGAGAAGTTCAGGCCCGCCGAGCCGCCCGCCCCGATCGCGACCGCGACGTATTGCTCGCCGTTCACCGCGTACGTGATCGGCGAAGCGATCACGGCGGTCGGCGCCTCGGCTTCCCATAACAGCTCGCCATCG
>DASTOI010000234.1:0-3069 GCA_035762585.1 Myxococcota bacterium | reverse complement strand
GCTCTGCACGTACGCGATCGCGTTCCGCTTCTACTCCGCGTTCCTCGCCACGCGCGTCTTCGCCCTCGACGCCGCGCGCCCGACGCCGGCGCACCGCCTGCGCGACGGCAAGGACTTCGTGCCCACGAACCGCTGGGTCGTGTTCGGCCACCACTTCGCGGCGATCGCGGGGCCCGGGCCGCTCGTCGGGCCCATCCTCGCCGCTCAGTTCGGCTACCTGCCCGGGACGCTCTACATCCTGATCGGCGTCGTGCTCGGCGGCGCGGTGCAGGATTTCACGATCCTGGTCGGCTCGCTGCGGCGCGACGGAAAGTCATTGGGGCAGATGATCCGCGACGAGATCGGCCCGATCGGCGGCGCCGCCGCGCTGGTCGGCGTGCTCGCGATCATGGTGATCCTGATCGGCGTGCTCGGGCTCGTGGTCGTGAACGCGATGTTCGGCAGCCCGTGGGCCACCTCGACCGTGGCGGCCACGATCCCGATCGCGATGGCGATGGGCGTCTACATGGTGCGCATCCGCCCCGGCCGCGTGCTCGAGGCCACCGCGTGGGGCCTCGCGCTCGTGCTGTTCTCGGTGGTGGCGGGACAGTGGGTCGGCGAGAGCGCAACGCTGCGGCCTTGGTTCGATCTGCCGAAGCAGACGATCGCGCTGGCGATCATCGTCTACGGCTTCACCGCCAGCGTCTTGCCGGTGTGGTTATTACTGGCGCCGCGCGACTATCTGTCGGCGTTCATCAAGATCGGGACCGTCGCGCTGCTCGCCGCGGGCCTCCTGATCGTGCAGCCCGACGTGAAGCTGCCCGCGCTCACGCAGTTCATCGACGGCACCGGCCCCGTGTTCTCAGGCAAGCTCTTCCCTTTCTGCTTCATCACGATCGCGTGCGGCGCGATGTCGGGCTTCCACAGCCTGATCTCCAGCGGCACGACGCCGAAGCTGCTCGACAAGGAGACGCACGCGCGCTTCGTCGGCTACGGCGCGATGCTGATGGAGTCGTTCGTCGGCATCATGGCGCTGATGTCGGCGGCGGTGATGGAGCCCGGCATCTACTTCGCGATCAACTCGCCGCCGGCGATCATCGGCAGCACGGTGGAGAGCGCTTCGAGCGTGATCTCGAGCTGGGGTTTCGCGCTCGACCCGCTGCACCTGACCACGCTGACGCAGCAAATCGGCGAGACCACGCTGCTCTCGCGGACCGGCGGCGCGCCGAGCCTCGCGGTCGGCATGGCGGAGATCTTCTCGAGCGCGCTCGGCGGCGAGGCGCTGAAAGCGCTCTGGTACCACTTCGCGATCATGTTCGAGGCGCTCTTCATCTTGACCACGCTCGACGCCGGCACGCGCGTCGGCCGCTTCATGATGCAGGACTTGTTGGGGCAATTCTCGAAGACGCTCGGCCGCACGAGCTCGTGGAGCGGCAACGTCGTCGCCTCGGCGCTGATCGTCGGCGGCTGGGGTTACTTCCTGTATCAGGGCGTGATCGATCCGCTCGGCGGCATCAACACGCTCTGGCCGCTGTTCGGCATCGCGAACCAGCTGCTCGCGTCGATCGCGCTGACGCTCGGCACGACGATCCTGATCAAGGGCGCGCGCCCGATCTACGCGATCTGCACCGCGCTCCCGCTCAGCTGGCTCGTCACCGTCACGATGACCGCGGGTTGGCACAAGATCTGGAACCCCGATCGCCGCATCGGCTTCCTCGCGCAGGCCGAGTACCTCCAAGGCCAGCTCGCCGGCGGCGCGATTGCGCCGGAGAAGATCGCCGAGACGAGCATCGTGATCTTCAACGCGCAGCTCGACGCAGTCATTACGGGCGTGTTCATGGCGATCGTCTGGATCGTGCTGCTCGACGCCGCGCGCATCTGGCTGCGCACGCTGCGCGCGCCGGCGGCGTCGCCCTCGCTCGCGGGAGCCGCATCGTGAGCGCCGCGCTGCGGAGCGCCGTGCGCGCGCTGCGCGATTTCCTGCGCGGCTTCGTCGGCGCGACGAGCTACGCCCACGACGCGCACGCCGTGCGCGCGGCGCTCGCGAAGCGGGCGGAGCGGCGGCGCGGGTGTTGTTGAGCGGAATGACCTCTCGGGAGAATCTCGACTGAGGCAGGCGTTTCTCGTCTGTTCCGACTACGGGCCTCTCAGGTCGCAGCAGCCGGCTGGAACAGCTCGACCACGTTGCCCGACGGGTCCTCGCACAGGATCTGCTGTCCGCCCGGCCCGCGTACGACGTCATTACGGAACGGGACGCCCGCGGCGCGCAGCCCGGCGACGAGCTTCGCGAGATCGTCGACCTGCAGCACGAAGCGGTTCCAGCCGCCGGGCTCGGGCTTGCGGCCGTCGGGCATCGGCCTCGCCGCCGAGGCGGCGGGTCCGGCGAGCCAAAGCGTCAGGTCCTCTCGCCGCACGATCGCCATCGCCGGGCCGAACTGCTGCTGAAGCGTGAAGCCGAGGCGCTGCGTGTAGAACGCGACCGCGGCGTCGACGTCGCGCACGAGGTAGCGGACGGACGTCATCGCACGCGCTCCTTCACAACAGCGTCCCGCCCAGCACCGCCGTCGCGATGCTGAAGTAGATCACGAGGCCGGTGACGTCGACGAGCGTCGCGACGAACGGCGCGCTCGCGCTGGCGGGGTCGAAGCCGAGGCGGCGGAGGGCGAAGGGGAGCATTGCTCCCGCGATCGCGCCCCACATCACGATCCACACCAGCGAGAGCGAGACCGCGACGCCGACCAGCACGAAGTGCTCGCCGAAGTTCTTCTCGGCGCCCGGGAAGAGCACGATCCACGCGAGGCCGATCACGCCGAGCACGGCGCCCAGTAACAAGCCGATCACGACCTCGCGTCGCAGCACGCGCCACCAGTCGCGCAGTCGCACCTCTTCCATCGCCATCGCGCGGATCACGAGCGTGCTGGCCTGCGAGCCGGAGTTGCCGCCGCTCGAGATCACGAGCGGAATGAACAGCGAGAGCACGAGCGCGCGCGCGAGCTCGTCCTCGAAGAAGCTCATCGCCGAGGTCGTCAGGAATTGCCCGAGGAAGAGCACGGTGAGCCAGACGGCGCGCTTGCGCACGAGATCGAAGAC
>DASTOI010000233.1:0-6209 GCA_035762585.1 Myxococcota bacterium | reverse complement strand
GCGCTCGGCGTGCCGCTCGTGCACGACGCCGCGCAGGCGATCGGCGCCGCGGATGCGCGCGGCCTCCGTGTCGGAAGCGAGGGGCTCGCCTGCCTCAGCTTCTATCCGACCAAGAACCTCGGTTGTTACGGAGACGGCGGCGCGCTGACGACGAGCGATCCGGAGCATGCGGAGCACTTGCGACGGCTGCGCGCGCACGGCGCAGCACGCGAGTACATCCACGACGAAGTCGGCCTGAACTCGCGGCTCGACACGCTGCAGGCGGCGGTGCTGCGCGTGAAGCTTCCGCACCTGGACGCTTGGAGCGCGGCCCGCGCGGGGGTCGCCGCCCAATACGAGGCGCTGTTCGCCGGCGAGGGCGCTGCCGATGCGCGCGTTCCGCTCGCGGCGGGCGGCCTCGCGCTGCGCACGCCGCCCGCGCCCGCGCGACCGGCGCGCCACGTCTGGAACCAATACGTCGTGCGCGTGCCCGCGGCGAAGCGCGATGCGCTGAAGCGCGAGCTCGCCGATCAGGGCATCGGCGCCAACGTCTACTACCCGCGGCCGCTGCACCTGCAGCCGTGCTTCGCGGCGCACGGCGCGCGCGCCGGCAATCTCCCGGTCAGCGAGGCGGCGGCGCGCGAGACGCTCGCGCTGCCGATCTTCCCCGAGCTGTCGCGCGCGCAGATCGAGCGAGTGGTGGACGCGATCGTGTCGTTCTTGAAGAGGTAGGAAACCGGCGCTCTCGTTCGTGACGCCGCCGCGCGGTCCGGCGGGGCTCGCTCTGCTCGGCCGCGTGACCGCGATGGATCGTGCTGTGCGCCATTCGAGGACTCTGGCGCGCTGCGCTTCGAGCTCGAGCGCGGTCACCCCTGGGCGTTCGCTCCGCGACCCCCGCCGGCCCGCGCGGCTCCTTGCCGTGCGGCGTCGACGGCGAGTAGGAGGAGATGGTGACGCGACGGCGCCGTCGAGGCGCCGTCGCGTCACTTTTCGGTGTTGCCGGCGCGACTTGTTGAGGTCTTCAGATCGTTGCCCCCGTAATCGGCGAAGCGTGGCGCGAAGGTTTCGAGCGGGACGCGGGCGGCGCGGGCGGCGAAGCTGATCGCGTGGTACCAGCCGCAGAGCAGTAACAGGTCGAGGATCTGGGCCTCGGACCAATGCTCGGCGAGGCGGCTCCAGAGCGCGTCGTCGACGTCGGCGGCGGCGTGGAGCGAGTCGCAGGCGGCGATCAGCGTGCGCTCGGGCTCTTCCCAACACGCGTCGTCGGGTAGGCCGGCGGTGAGCGAGCGCAGCTGCGCGGGCGTGAGCTCGGCGCGGGGCGCGAAGGAGGCGACGTGGACGCCCCACTCGTACTCGCAGCCGCAGCGCGCGCAGGTGCGCAGGATCGCGATCTCGCGCGCACGCAGGCTCAGCGAGAGCCGCTTCGAGAGCTCGTACGAGCCCCAGCCGTGCATCGCGCGCGCCATCTCGAGGTTGCGCGCGAAGGTGCGGAACAGCGCGATCGGCGGCGCGCCCGCCGGCATCATGCGGCCGAGCTGCTCGGCGACTTCGAGTGTGAAGGGCGCCTCGAGCGGGGGGATGCGGTCCATGTGGATCTCCTGGGCGCGTGCTTCGGTTTCCGAAGCAGCGACCAAGCTAGTGTTTCGGAATTCGAAGCACAAGGAGCGGCGATGGCGAAGCGCTCGATCCCGCGACCCGGCCGCGCGGTGCGCGGCTCGCGCAGCGGCCGGCCCGTGATGGCCGCGCTCGATCTGCTCGGGCGCCGCTGGGCGCTGCGCGCGCTCTGGGAGCTCGCGCGCGAGCCGCGCGGCTTTCGCGCGCTGCAGGCGGATTGCGGCGACGTCTCGTCGAGCGTGCTGCGCGAGCGGCTGCTCGAGCTCGTCGCCGCGCGCCTCGCGCAGCAAGACGAGGACGGCCGCTACTCGCTCACCCTGCTCGGCGCCGAGCTCGGCGCCGCCCTCGCCCCCCTCGACGGCTGGGCGAAGCGCTGGGCCCGCGCGCTTTCACCGCGGAGCGACACAGAAAAGTGACGGGGCTGCGCCTCGATGGCGCAGCCGCGTCACTGTTCTCCTCTCCGTAGGTGACGACGCCGCACGGCGAGGAGCCGCGCGAGGAGGCGGGGTCGCAGAGCGAATGCCCAGGCGCGGTCGCGCTCACGGCAGAAGCGAATCGCGCCAAATCCTCGAACGGCGCGCGCTACCGACATAGAGCGACCGCGCGGCTGAGCGGCGCGAGCCCCGCCGGACCGCGCGGCGGCGTCCCGAACGAGAGCGGTCCGCCAAACGAGAGCGCGCCCGCGCTGTGAAACACTTCACACCGCGCAACGACCGGTAAGGGATTGGTCAGCTCTCGGTAAAGGTTTCCATCCCATGCCCTCGTAGGGTCCGCGCCGCGCTCAAGGCGCCCAACTCACGAGGGAACTCATGGCTCGACGCATCTCGATCTTCGTTTTCGGCGTTCTCAGCTACGCGCTCTTCTTCGGCGTCTTCCTGTACGCCGCCGGCTTCATGACCAACCTGTTCGTGCCCAAGTCACTCGATTCCGGGCCGGCGCCGGGAGTCGTCACCGCGCTCGCGGTGAACTTCGGCCTGCTCGCGATCTTCGCGCTCCAGCACAGCGTGATGGCGCGGCCGGCGTTCAAGCGCTGGTGGACGCGCATCGTTCCCAGCGAGGCGGAGCGCAGCGTCTACGTGCTCGCGAGCAGCGTCGCGATGATCGCGCTCTTCGCGTTCTGGCAGCCGCTGCCCGGCGCGGTCTTCGAGCTCGAGCACCCCGCGCTGCGCGCGCTCGCGTACGGCGTCTGCGCGCTCGGCTACCTCATCGTGCTCTACTCGACCTTCCTGATCGATCACTTCGACCTGTTCGGCCTGCGCCAGTCGTGGCTCGCACTGCGCGCGATTCCGTACACGCCGCATCCGTTCCGCACGCCGAGCCTCTACCGCTACGTCCGCCATCCGCTCTACGTCGGCTGGCTGCTGTTCTTCTGGGCGACGCCCGTCATGACCGTCGGGCATCTGCTGATCGCGCTCGGCATCACCGGCTACATCCTGATCGCGATCGTGTTCGAGGAACGGGATCTGCTCCAGCACTTCGGCGCCGACTACCGCGCATGGCGCGCGCGCACGCCGCTCTTGATTCCGCGCTTGCGCAAGCGCGCCGCGAAGCCGCGCTCGCGCGGTGTCGCCGAGCCGGCCTGATGTGCGCCGCCGCCCCGGAGCTCGCGATGGACGAGGCTCGCGCTCGAGGCTTCGCGCTGCGCATGCGCGAGATCCTGGACGGCGGCGCGCTCGCGCTGCTCGTCTCGATCGGACATCGCACGGGTCTGTTCGACACGCTGGCGGCGATGGCGCCGGCCCACTCTCGGGCGATCGCCCGGGAGTCGGGCCTCGACGAGCGCTACGTCCGAGAGTGGCTGAGCGCGATGGTGGCCGGCGGGGTCGTGCGCTTCGATGAAGCGCGCGGCCTCTACCGGCTGCCAGCCGAGCACGCGGCCTCTCTCACGCGCAGAGCCGGCCCTGAGAACCTCGCCGTGCCGTCGCAGTGGCTGGCGCTGCTCGGCGGCGTCGAGGACGAGCTAGTCGATTGCTTCGCGAGCGGCGGCGGCGTGCCCGCGAGTTGCTATCGGCGCTTTCGCAAGGTGATGGCGGAGGACAGCGGCCAGCGCGTGACCAGCCTGCTGCTGAGCGACGTGTTGCCGCTCGCGCCCGGGCTCGCGGCCGCGCTCGAGAAAGGTTGCGCGGCGCTCGACGTCGGCTGCGGAATCGGCCGCACGCTGTGCGAGCTCGCGCAGCGCTTTCCGCGCAGCCGCTTCGTCGGGCTCGATCTCTCGGTCGACGCGATCGCGGAGGCGAAGCGCGGCGCGGCTGAGCGGCGCCTCGAAAACGTGCGCTTCGAGGTGCGCGACGCCGCCGAGCTGCGCGGCCCCGCGCAGTTCGATTTCGCGAGCGCGTTCGGCGTGATCCATCGCCAGCCCGAGCCCGAGCGGGTGCTCGCGAGCGTCGCGGCCGCGCTGCGCCCAGGTGGGCTGTTCCTGATGCAGGAGGAAGCGAGCACCGGCTCGCCCGTGCGCGACGCGAAGCGCCCGCTCGCCGCGTTCAGCTACGCCCTCTCGTGTCTCCAGTCGCTCGCGACCTCGCGCGCCGCGGGCGGCGCCGGCCTCGGCGCGATGTGGGGCGCGCGCGAGGCGCGCGGCGCGCTCGCTGCGGCTGGCTTCCACCGCATCGAGGAGAAGCGCATCGCGCGCGATCCCCGCAGCATGTACTTCGTCGCGCGCGCCACCGGCCGCGTCTGGAATCTGTTGTGAGCTCGCCCGCGCGCTGAGCGGCGCTGGATCCGAACCCGGACCGCGCGCCGGAGCCTCACCGAGTGCCCGAGCGCGCGGCGCGCGCGATAGTGCCGCGCGTGATTTTCTGCTTCGACGATTACGAGCTCGACGACGAGGCGGGCGAGCTGCGGCGCGGCGGCGCGCGCATCGAGATCCAGCCCAAGCCGCTCGAGCTGCTGCGCCTGCTCGTGCGCGAACGCCCGCGCGTCGTCCCGAGCGAGGAGCTGATGCGCGCGCTCTGGCCGGGCGTCGCGGTGACGCCGAGCTCGCTCACGCGTGCGATCAGCCACGCGCGGCGCGCGATCGGCGACACTCACCGCGGCGAACGCATCCAGAGCGCAGCACGGCGCGGCTACCGCTTCGTCTCCGACGTGCGCGAGCTCGCACTGCGTCCACTGGAGCGCGGGCCCGGACCGCGCGCCGAAGCCGGCGGCACCGCGCCGTTCGTCGGCCGCGAGGCGGCGCTCGCGGAGCTGCGCGCCGCGTTCGACGCGGCCGGCGCGGGCTCGGGCGGCGTCGCGCTCGTCAGCGGGCGCGCAGGCATCGGCAAGACACGCCTCGTGGAGACGTTCGCGCGCGAGTGCGAGCGCGCGGGCGCGCTCGTGCTCGAAGCGCGCTGTCGCGATCGCGAGGGCGCGCCGGCCTTCTGGATGTGGGGGCAGCTGCTGCGCCGGATCGCAGAGCGCGAGCCCGACGCGCCGGCGCTGCGCGAGCTGCAGCGCCGCGGCGCGCAGCTCGGCTCATCGGGCACGGCGGGGCCGAGTGGCGGCGCGGCGGAATCGCCCGAGCAGACGCGCTTCCTGTTCTTCGAAGCCGCCAGCGACGTCTTCCGCCACGCGGCGAGCCGAGCGCCGCTCGTGATCGTGCTCGAGGACGTGCAGTGGGCGGCGAGCGAATCGCTGCGCATGCTCGAGCACGTGGCCTACGAGCTGGCGCGCGCACGTGTGCTGCTGATCGCGACGGTGCGCGACGAGGGCGGCTCGCGCGAGCTGGAGCGAACGCTCGCCGCGCTGCGACAGCTCGAGCGCTGCCGCGCGCTCGAGCTTCGCGCGTTCTCGCGGCGCGAGGTCGGCGAGCTGCTCGCGCACGCGAGCGGCCGCGCGGCGCCGCCGGATCTCGTCTCCGAGCTCGCGGCGCACACCGAGGGCGTGCCGCTGTTCCTGCGCGAAGCGATCCGCGCGCTCGAGGCGAGCGGCGAGCTCGCGCATCCCGAGCACCTCGCGGCGCGCGCGCTGCCGATCGCCGAGCGCTCGCTGCAGCTCGTGCGTCGCTCGCTCGCCGTGCTGCCCGAGCGCTGCCTCGCGCTGCTCGAAGCGGGGGCCGTGATCGGCCGCGAGTTCGCGCTTCCGCTCGCCGCCGACGTCGGCGGCATCTCGCGCGAGGACGCCGCCGAGGCTCTGGATGCGGCGGTGTCGGCGAGCGCGGTCGAGCCGGTCCCCGGCGCGCCCGCGCGCTGGCGCTTCGCGCACGCGCTGCACCGCGAGGCGGTCTACGACGGCATCGCGCCCGGCCGGCGCGCGCGCCTCCACCTGCGTGCGGCGGAGCGCATCGAGCAGCGCGCCGCCGATCTCACGCGCGTCGCCTCGGAGCTATCGCATCATCATTTCGAGGCGCTCGCGGTCGGGGAGCCGACGCGCGCGATGCACTTCGCCGAGCGCGCCGCGGAGCAATCGAGCGCGCGGCTCGCGTGGGACGAAGCGGCGAGCCACTGGACGCGCGCGGTCGCCGCCGCCGAGCAGATCGTGCCGGCCGATGCGGCGCACAAGCTCGAGCTGTTGTTACGGCTCGGCGAAGCGCACGCGCTCGCGCGGGATCCCGACGGCCGCCGCAGCGCGCTGCGCGAGGCGGCCGCGCTGGCGACGGCGCTCGGACGCGGGAGCGAGCTCGTGCGCGCCGCGGTGAGCTA
>DASTOI010000232.1:0-2406 GCA_035762585.1 Myxococcota bacterium | reverse complement strand
CCCGCGCGGCGAGCCGCTCGTACGTGCTGAGCAGCTCGCCGATGCTCGCGTACGAGAACGCGAAGTGGTCGACACCGATCGCATTCGGCGTGCGGTCCTTCAGGTCGGGAAAGCGCGCGATCGCGATCCGATGGTGCTCCTCGTCGAACGTGAGGAACGTGATGAACGGGTTCGCGTGCATCACGTCGAGCTCGAGCACGCTCTTCCACCACGCGATCATCTCGTCGTAGCGATCCGTGCGGAGCACGATGTGGGCAAACTTGGCGGGCGCGATGCGACCGCGGGCGCGCGCGGTGCGGGGGATCGAGTCGGTCATCGCAGGTCCTCCTGGGCAGCGCTCTTCGTCTGCGCCGCCACCGCGACGAGGTGCTCGATCTGCCCGTCGTCGCGGCGGTGCAGTGCGTCGTTGTAGCTGCGGCCGCGGTGGATGCGCGTCGTCGGCGGGCCGAAGCCGGTGATCGCGCTGATGCGGTAGCCGGCGAGATCGCTGCGCGAAGGCGGCGGCGCAGCGTGCATCACGTCGCCGTAGTGCACGCTCACGTCGCCCGGCTGCGCATCGAACGAGACGCCGCGCGGCGCGCCGGCGCCGGCCGTGTCGATGTACGCGCCGCACGCGCGCGTGTGTGAGCCGGGCAGGAAGCGCAGCTCGCCGGTCTCCGCGTTCGCCGGCGTCAGGTAGGTCGAGACGATCAGCACGGGGCACATCAGCGCGTGCCCGCCCATCCCGCAGTCGCGGTGCCACGGCAGATCCGAGAGCCCGTCGCGAATGCCCGCGTTCTTGAAGATCACCGTGACGCCGTTGCCCTCGCCTTGCCGGTGCACGAGCTCGGTCTTCGCGAGCGCGACGAGCCCGCGCACGCGCGGATCATGCGGCAGCTCGGCGAGCCGGGGCTTGTCGGCGGCGCGCGTCACGCGGCATAACACCTCGCGGCCCGCGGCGTCCTTCGACCACCACGAGAGCTTGTCGCCCGGGCGCGCCTCGCCGGCGAGCGAGCGCGCCTCGGCGAGGAACGCCTCGATCTCGGCGCGCGCGAACACGCCGCGCACGAGCAGGAAGCCCGCCGTCCGCAGGAAGTGGCTCATCTCCTCCGCGTCGTCGCCGAGCTGGAACGTGCGCGCCGGGTCGAGCGCGGCGCCGCGCGCGTCGCGCAGCGCGAGCGTGCTCGCGTCGAAGATCTCGCGCCCCGTGTAGAGATGGCGCAGCGCCGGCTCCCAGAGCACGAAGCTCATCGCGTCGCCGCGCAGGCAGCGCACGCGGCCCCCGTAGAGCAGCCCGGCGGCGGCCTCGTAATCGTGCACGAGCCCCTGCCAGTCCTCGGCGTCGAGCTCGATCAGCGTCGCCGCGTCCGCATCCCCCGGCTCGATCGCGAGCGCGCCATCTCGGAGGGCGTACGTGTATCCGGCGCCCGAGCGCGTACGCAGCCCGAGGCTGCCGAGCGGCGCCGCGACGCGCGCGGCCGCCGCCCCGGCCGCCGCCGCGCGCGCCGGCAGCTCGTGCCGGTGAAACGCATCGAAGTCGATCGCCGCGAAGCCCGAGATCGCCATCGCCGGCACCTCCGCGGGCAGCCTACTCCACCGGCGGACCCGCTCGAAGAAATCGAGCGGGCGGGCGTGTGGCCGTCATATGATTAGGCATGCGACACGGCAGGCTCGCACGCTTGGGCGCTTCGATCGTCGCGCTCGCTTGGCTCGCGACGCCGGCGAGCGGCAAGGATCTCTGGGAGCGCGATTGGATCGAGGTGCGCACCGAGCACTTCACGGTCGCGAGCGCGCTCGACGAAGACGACACGGTGCGCCTCGCGAGCGAGCTCGAGAGCTTCCGGCTGGCGGTGCGACGGCTGCTGAGTGCGCGGGTCGAGGAGCGCGTGCCGACGCGCGTCTTCCTCGTTCCGCCTCACACGAAAGCGCTCGGCCTGACACGCGGGCAGATCGGCTGGTTCCGCCCCGAGATGCGCCAGAACGTCGCCGTCGTCAGCAAGGGCGGACAGGGCCTCTCGCTCTCGGTCGTGCTGTTCCACGAGTACGCCCATTTCATCGCCCACAACCAGAACAGCACCGCCTATCCGCCGTGGTTCGACGAAGGCTTTGCGGAAGTGCTGGCGAGCATGCGATTTGCGCGCGGCCACGCGTTGGTGGGAGATCTCGTGCGCAACCGCCGCGAGTGGCTCCAATGGAACCCATGGATGAGCTACTCGAAAATCCTCGCCGTCCGTGACCTCTCGAAGCTCAGCAGCGACGAAACGGCGATGTTCTATGCGCAGTCCTGGGCGCTCGCTCATTACGTGTTGCTCGGGCCCCATCGCGACCAGTTCCGAGGGCGGATGCGCGCCTACCTGGACGCGGTCGAAGCCGGGAGCGGCGACGACGACGCTTTCGCCGCTGCATTCGGTGAGGACCCGAAGAGGC
>DASTOI010000231.1:0-3001 GCA_035762585.1 Myxococcota bacterium | reverse complement strand
TGTTCGCGCTCGACGGCAAGCTCAACTTCGACGACAACTCGCTGTACCGGCATCCCGACGTCGCCGCGATGCACGACCCCACGGAGGAAGATCCGCGCGAGCTCGAAGCGAAGAAGATCGACCTCGCGTACGTCGGCCTCGACGGCGACGTCGGCTGCATGGTGAACGGGGCGGGCCTCGCCATGGCCACGCTCGACATGATCACGGCGTGCGGCGGCCGGCCCGCGAACTTCCTCGACGCGGGCGGCGGCGCCGACAAGGAGAAGGTGAAGGAGGCGTTCAAGCTGATCCTGCGCGACGAGAACGTGCGCGCGATCCTCGTGAACATCTTCGGCGGCATCGTGCGCTGCGACCTGATCGCCGACGGCGTCGTCGCCGCCGCTCAGGAATTAGGGGTGAAGGTCCCGCTCGTCGTTCGCCTGCAGGGCACGAACGCGGAGCAGGGCCGCAAGATCCTCAGCGAATCGGGCCTCGACATCACGCCCGCCGAGACGTTGGCCGAGGCCGCCGAGCGCGCCGTCGCCGCCGCGAAGGGGAAGTAGTCATGGCGATCCTCGCCGGAAAGCACACGCGGCTGCTCGTCCAGGGCATGGGCAAGATGGGCCAATTCCATGCGAAGCTGTCGATCGAGTACGGCACGCGCGTCGTCGCCGGCGTCCATCCCGGCAAGGGCGGCACGAAGATCGACGGCATCCCGATCTTCGACACCGTGCTCGAGGCGAAGGAGAAGACCGGCGCGAACGCGAGCGTCGTGTTCGTGCCGCCGCCCGGCGCCGCCGACGCGATCCTCGAAGCGGTCGACGCCGATCTCGATCTGGTCGCCTGTATTACCGAGGGCATTCCGGCGATCGACATGGCGAAGGCGAAGCGCGCGATGAAGGGCAAGCGCACGCGCCTGGTCGGCCCGAACTGTCCCGGCGTCGTGGTCCCTAATCAGTGCCGCATCGGCATCATGCCGGCGCAGATCACGCGCCCCGGGCCGGTCGGCGTCGTCTCGCGCTCCGGCACGCTCACGTACGAGGCGGTCGATCAGCTCTCGCGGCTCGGCATCGGGCAGAGCACGTGTCTCGGCATCGGCGGCGATCCGGTGATCGGCACGAGCTTCGTCGACGCGCTCGCGCTGTTCGAGGCGGACCCGGAGACGAAGGCGGTCGTGATGATCGGCGAGATCGGCGGCTCGGCCGAGGAGACCGCGGCGGCGTTCGTGAAGGCGCAGATGAAAAAGCCCGTGGCCGCGTTCATCGCCGGCCAGAACGCGCCGGCCGGCAAACGCATGGGCCACGCCGGCGCGATCATCGCCGGCGGCAAGGGCCGCGCGTCCGACAAGATGGAGGCGCTGCGCGCCGCCGGCGTCGCGGTCTCGCTCTCGCCCGCGACGATCGGCGAGACGCTCGCGAAGCACGCCCGGGCGGTGCTCTAGACGCGCGCTTCTCAGGCGGGTTCACGGCTCGCCGCACGGCTTCAAGTGGCGGAGTAAGCTGCGCGCGTGAGCGAGCCCACCGCTACGCCTGATCTCGAGCCGGCTGGCGCACCCGACGCGGATGTTCACCTCGAGGGCAAGGCCAAGCGGAAGAAGGGCGACGGCGGCACGCGCGCGATCGAGACGCTCTACAGGGTGCTCTACCGCAATCACATCGAGCTGACGGCGCTGGCCGACACCAAGGCGAACATGATGGTCGGGATCAACGGCCTGCTCGCGAGCGCTGCGCTCGGCTTCGTGACGCCGCGCCTCGCGGATGGCCGCATCGCGGAAGCGGTGCCCGCGTTGATCCCGCTCGCGGGCTGCGCGCTCTCGCTGGCGTGCGCGATCCTGTCCGCCCGCCCACGCGTGTCGAGCAGCCCCGTCACGCTCGCCGACGTTCGCGAGAACCGCGCGAGCCTGATGTTCTTCGGCCACTTCGTGCGCCTCGAGCCCGACGCTTACGTCGCGGGCTTGCGCGAGATGGAAGAGCGTTCGGACCTGCTGCGTTCGCAGATGGGGCGCGACATCCACGCCCTCGGCGTCGTGCTCGCGAAGAAGTACCGGCTCCTGCGCACCTCTTACAGCGTGCTGCTCGCGACGGTGGTCGCGAGCGCCGCGGGCCTCGTCTGGAGGATCGCGGCGCAGTGAGAGCTCGCGCGCGCGCGGTGCTCCCGTTCCTCGTCGCGTTCGCGCTGCTCGCCGCCGCATCCGCGCAGGCGCGCGGGCGCGAGCGCATCGTCGCCGTCGGCGACGTGCACGGCGCGCGCGCACCGTTGCTCGCGCTGCTCCACGCGAACGGCATCACCGACGCGAACGGGCGCTGGACGGGCGGACGCACGACGCTCGTGCAGCTCGGAGACTTCCTCGACCGCGGCCCGGACGAGCGCGGAGTGATCGAGCTGCTCCGGTCGCTCCAAGCCGGCGCGCGGCGGGCGGGCGGCGAAGTCGTGGTGCTCGCCGGGAACCACGAGATCATGAGCCTGATCGGCGATTGGCGTTACGTCTCGCCCGAGGCGATTGCCGGCTTCGGTGGCGCAGAGGCCCGGCGCCGAGCGTTCGCGCCGTCCAGCGAGGTGGGTCGTTGGCTGCGCGGGCTGCCCGCCATCGTCGAGCTCGACGACAACGTGTTCGTGCACGGCGGCGTGAGCCCCGAGCTCGCCGTGCTGGGCGTGAACGGGATTCGCCGGCGCGCGCGCAAGGAGCTCGCGCGCCTCGACGCGGAACGAGCGAACGCGCTGCGCGAGGGAGTCCTGCTCGCGGACGCCGGTCTCGACGCGCTGCTCGCGCTGAAGCGCCCCGCGCTCGCCGAGTTTCCGGGCTGGCTGATCACTCACCCGCTCGGCCCGTTTTGGTTTCGGGGCCATGCGACGCAGAGCGACGAGGAGCTCGCAGCAGAGCTACCCAGCGTGCTGAAGCGGCTCGGCGCGAAGCGCATCGTGGTCGGCCACACGCCGCAGCTCCCTGCCGCGGTCCGGTCGCGCGCGCGCGGGCGGGTGATTCTCGCCGACACGGGGATGCTCGCCGGGGCCTTCTTCTCGG
>DASTOI010000230.1:0-9082 GCA_035762585.1 Myxococcota bacterium | reverse complement strand
TGGACTCGGTGCGCGTATCGGAGCTGATGGACTACTCCACCTATCCCGATCCCGGCTTCACCGGCGTCTACTTCGGCTTCGGCCGCCCGCTCGACTACGCGGCGCCGCTGCTCCAGCCCGGCATGCTGAAGGGCGGCTGGGGCTGCATGGTGCTGATGGTCGCCGACGCGCTCGGCCTCCGGCTCGACGAGATCCGCGAGGAGCACGAGCGCCTGCCGGCGCCCGAGAGCTTCGACACGGCGATGGGCCGCATCGAGAAGGGGACCTGCGCCGCGGTGCGCTTCGAGGTGCAGGGCATCGTCGGCGGCAAGCCGGCGCTCGTCGCCGCGCACGTGAACCGCCTGCGCGACGACGTCGGCCCACACTGGGACCGCTTATCAGGGTCGAAGAAGTCCGGCTACAAGATCGAGGTGAAGGGCTCGCCGAGCTTCACCTGCGAGATCGAGCCGACCGGCGAGGACGGCGATCACAACACCGCCGGCATCACCGGCACCGCGATGCGTGTCGTGAACGCGATCCCGGTCGTTTGCGACGCGCCCCCCGGCGTCGTCTCGATCCTCGACCTGCCGATCTTCAGCGCGCGGGTGGCGGCGCGCTGACACGCTCGACGCTCATCACCTCGAACATCACGCCGCCCGCGCGAGCAAAGAAGAAGCGGACGGCTTGGCCATCGCCCCACGGCGTGACGTCGATCGGCGTCGCGTCGAAGCCGTGAGCGACGCAGAGCGCGTGCGCGCGGGCCACGTCGCGGGTCCCGATCGCAGCTGCCCAAATCTGTGAGGTGTCCCCTCGTAACACCTGGAACTGACTGCTCTTTTCATCTCCCACGATGAAGCCGTCCACGGCTCCGGCAGCGCGCGCAGCAAGCACGTCGTCGCTCGTGAGAGTCGGTTGCGAGAGCGACTTCCCGGGCGGCGTCGCCGCGCTCGCCGGACCGTCGCCGAGCCGCCAGCCCGCCGGAAGCTCCGCGACGAGGCGCAGGAAGCGATCGACCGCCTCCGGATCGGTCGACGCGATCTTCACGTGATGGAGGCGATTCACGCCGCGCCTCGCTTGTTACGGAGCGCCGCTCACTTCGCGCTCTGACCGTCGTCGATCTTGATCACGGTGCCGGTGACGGCCTCCGAGCTCGGCGCGACCAAGTAGAGCAGCGTGCTGTCCATCAGCGCGGGGTCGGCGATGCGCTTGCGCGGGAAGCGCTGCGAGATGTCGCCGATGCGCGAGAGCATGCCGTCCATCATCTCGGAAGCAAACGCGCCCGGCGCGATGCAATTCACGTTGATGCGGTAGCCGGCCCACTCCGCCGAGAGCGCCTCGGTCATGCGCACGATGCCGGCCTTCGTGATCGAGTAGAGCGCGGCGCCGCCGCCGCCCTGATAACTGAACGCGCCCATCGACGCGATGTTCACCATGCGTCCCGGCATCTTCGCGGCGATCAGCCGGCGCGCGACCTCGCACGAGAGGACGTACGGACCGCGCAGGTTCGTGTCGAAGACGCGGTTGATCAGCTCGAGCGGCTGCTTGGTCGCGTGCTGCGCGTCGGGAATGCCCGCGTTGTTGACCAGAATCGTCACGAGCCCGAGCGCCCGCTCGGCGGCGTCGACCGCGGCGACGATCTGCGCCGGGTCCTGCATGTCGAGCGCGATCGGCTCGGCGACGCCGCCGCTCGCGTGGATTTCCTGCGCGAGCGCCTCGAGGCGGTCCTTACGCCGCGCGGTGATCGCGACCGCGGCGCCCGCCGCGGCGAGCGCCTTCGCGAAGCGCCACCCGAGCCCGGACGAGCAGCCGGTCACGAGCGCGACTTGCCCCTTCAGATCGTGGGAGACGTGCGGGAGCGGGTACGTCATCGAGGCCTCCAGCGCGCAGGTTGCCACGTCGAGCGGACTCAGCGCTTCTTGGCGGAGAGAATCTCTTCGAGCGCGTAGAAGGTCTTCTGCGGAACGCGCGAGAGCGGGTAGTACCTCGCGATCACCTCGACGGCGGCCTCGCGCGCCTCGACGCGCGACCTCGACGGCGTGTTCGTGCCCGTGCGGGCCGTGCGCGAGGCCTCGGCTCGCGTCGCCGCGAAGCGCAAGCTGAGCCCGACGTGGCTCAATGACGCGGTCAAGAGGTATCTGAGCGAACGCGGCGACTTCTTCAGCCCCGCGGCAGCCGCGGCCGCACGTCCTCGGCGAGGAAGCGGATCACAGCGCTCGAGAACGCGTCGTTCTGATCGCCCGCGACCATGTGCGCGGCGTCGCTCACGTCGACGAGCTTCGAGCCCGGGATGCGCGCGAGAAAATCCTGCACGCCCTCTTCCGTGACGACGTCCGACAGCTTTCCGCGCACCAGCAGCGTCGGAACGCGGATGCGCCCGAGCGCGAGCCCGAACACGTCCTGGAAGTCCGGCGACGGCACCTCGACTCCCTTGCGCGACATGAACGCGGGATCCCAGTGCCAATGCCAGCGCCCGTCCGGCTTCCTCCGCAACACCTTCCGCAGTCCCTCCGGATTCACCGTGCGCTTGCGGTTCGGCGTGTAGGCGGCGATTGCTGCGGCGGCGTCCTCGAGCGTCGCGAAGCCGCCGAGCCCCGACATCATGAAGTTCTTGATCTTGTCGATGCCCGCCGGGTTCGTGCGCGCGGTGATGTCGACGACGACGAGCCCGCTCGAGACGACGCGGTCGCTGTTGCCCTCGGCGAGAATCGCGGACACGCCGCCGAGCGACGCGCCGACGAGCACCGGCGGCTTGCCGAGCTGATCACAGACCGCGATGCAGTCGGCGCCGTAGCTCGTGAACGAGTAGTCGCCGTTCGGCGCCCAAGCGCTGTCGCCGTGGCCGCGCAGATCGAGCGAGACCGCGCGCCAGCCGGCCTCGGCGAGCGCCTGCGCGGTGTTGCCCCACGCGTGGCGCGTCTGCCCGCCGCCGTGCATCAGCAGCACCGGCCACGCGCCGTCGTCGCCGTACACGTCGGCCGTCAGCGAGAGGCCCTCGAAGCCTGAGAACTTCATCGTCTTCGGCTGCAAAACGTCTCTCCTCGTGCGTCGCTCGGAGCGGCTGCAAGCGAAGCGCGCAGCGAACCCATGCGAGGCTTCGCCTCGCGTGAGGCGAGCGAAGTCATCGGGGTTGCCACATCCGTGAAGCTGCCACCGCGCCGTCCACGCTCACGCGCCGCCGCGCGAACTGCCAACGCCCATCACCGCCGAGCACGAGCTCGTCCGCGTAGCGTCCCCAGTGATCGTGACCGTGCGGCGGCATGAACACCGTGAAGTACGCGTGCGAACGCGCGCGCTCACGACTCTCGAGCTCGATGCGGACGTTCGCGACGAAGTGGCGCATCACCGGCGGCGGCCCGCTCGCGGCCGGCGTCGCCGCGGCGCGCGTGCGGTCGCGTACGCCCGCAATCATTCCGACGATCTCGTCGCGCCCGCGATACGTCGCGCCGTCCTTGATCTCGAGCACCGCGTCGGGCGTGAACAGCGCGGCGAAGCCCGCGCCGTCCATGAATTCCCCGCACCACGTGTAACGCGCGATCGTGTCGCGGATACCTTCGCGGGCGCAGAGCTCCCAGAGCTCCACCGCTAGCGCCCCTTCCAGTTCGGCGCGCGGCGTTCGACGAACGCGAGCGCGCCCTCTTTCGCGTCCTCGCTGCCGAACACGCGCGGCTGCAGCTCCGCCTGGCGCGCGGCCGCCTCCTTCAACGTGCCGGTCGCCGCGAGCCGCATCAGCTCCTTCGTCGCGCACACGCCGAGCGGGCCGTTCGCGGTGATGCGCTCGGCGAGCGCGATCGCCTCGTCGAGCACGCGCTCGGGCGGCACCACCTTGTTGATCAGCCCCAGCGCGAGCGCGCGCTGCGCGTCGATCAGATCGCCGGTGAGCCCGAGCTCGAGCGCCTGGGCGAGCGGGATGCGCGCGCTCAGGAACACGCCGCCGCCTGCCGCGAACAGCCCGCGCTTCGCCTCGGGGATCCCGAACTGCGCCGCCGAAGACGCGACGATCAGGTCGCACGCCAATAACAGCTCGAAGCCGCCGGCGACGGCGGTCGCCTGCGCGGCGCCGATGATCGGCTTCGGAATGCTGTCGCGAATGAAGCGCCCGAACGCGCCCATCGGATCGCCGCCGCCGCTGCTGCCGCGCGCTGTGCGCCCCTCCGAGAACGCGCGCAGATCCATGCCCGCGCAGAACGCACGGTCGCCGGTGCCGGTCAGCACGACCGCGCGCACGCCGTCATCCGCGACCGCCGCATCGAGCGCGGCGCCGAGCTCCGCGATCAGCTCCGGCGAAAGCGCATTGCGCGCCTCGGGCCGATTGAGCCGAACGATGCTCACCGCCGCGCGCCGCTCGACGACGACCAGATCCGCCATGCGTTCCTCCACGAGCGGCCGATGATGCGCCGCTTCGCGGACGCGCGCATCGCCGCTGCGAGCGCCTCGCCCTCGAACTAGCAAGCGAAGCGCGCAGCGAGGCGAAGTCTTCGGGGCCGAGCGGAGTCGAACAGTGGCCTCCGCGTGCGCTGGATCCTCAGCGTGCGTTGATCGCGCATCCTGAGTCGGTCTCCTAGCGTGCGCGCATGATGAAGCGCAGATACGACGCCGAGCTCGAGCCGCTGATCTCGGCTCTCCCGACCGTCCAGGATTTCTCGAGCGCGGCGAAGATCCAGGCGGCGCGCGACATGCGCGCGCTGATGCTGCCGCCGCCGCCGGATCGCGCGGACGTCGCGAAGGCGGATCGGCTCGTGCCCGGGCCGCCGGACGCGCCGCAGGTGTCGGTGCGCGTCTACACGCCGAAGGCCGCGGCGCGGGAGCCGCGCGGCTGCGTGCTCGAGATCCACGGCGGCGGCTTCATGCTCGGCAACGTCGCGATGATGGATCCGTGGTGTCAGAAGGTCGCGGCCGAGCTCGACGTGGTCGTCGTGTCGGTCGAGTACCGGCTCGCGCCCGAGCATCCGTTTCCGGCCGGGGTCGACGATTGTTACGCCGCGCTGTGCTGGACCGCGAAGAACGCGAGCGAGCTCGGCGTCGATGCGACGCGCATCGCGATCGCCGGCCAGAGCGCGGGCGGCGGGATCGCGGCGGGCGTCGCGCTGCTCGCGCGCGATCGCGGCTTCCCGGCCCTCTGCTTCCAGCTGCTCGAGATTCCCGAGCTCGACGACCGGCTCGACACGCCGTCGATGCTCGCGTTCCAGGACACGCCGCTCTGGAACCGCCCGAACGCGGTGTGGAGCTGGAAGCACTACCTCGGACCGAATCATCAGGGCGAAGTCTCGCCGTACGCGGCGCCGGCGCGCGCGACCGATCTCTCAGGCCTTCCGCCCGCCTACGTCTCGACGATGGAATTCGATCCGCTGCGCGACGAGGGCATCCTCTACGCGCTGCGCTTGCTCCAGGCGGGCGTGCCGGTCGAGCTGCACTCGTACGCGGGCACGTTTCACGGATCGGGCTTGATTCCCGGCGCAGCGGTCTCGCAGCGCAGCGCGCAAGAGGCGCTGGACGCACTGCGCCGCGCGCTCGTACCGCGCTGAGCGCGTCAGCGCGGCGCGTTTCGCTCCTGCGGGCCGGCGGTCGAATCGGGCACTTCGTGCACGCCGGCAGCCGGCGAGCGCGCTGCGCGATTCTTCCGCCAGCGCGCGGCGATGACCCAAGCGACGAGCAGGCCGAGAGCGACGACGACCAGAGTTTCGACCATGGGTTTCCTCCTCGAGTGCGCGGCTCGGCAGGCCGCCGCGCGGCTCGAGCCCGGCGCGCGGCACACCGCCGCATGAAAGGCCCGCGATGACCCGCGAGCGCAGCTACGACGTGATCGCCTCCGAGGGCGGCGTCCCGATCAAGTCGTGGACGCGCGGCGTCCCGTTCGAGGACGCTGCGCGCCAGCAGCTCGAGAACGTCGCGAAGCTGCCGTTCGTGCAGGGCTGGGTCGCGGCTATGCCGGACGTGCATTGGGGGATCGGCGCGACCGTCGGCTCCGTGATCCCCACGCGCGCCGCGATCATTCCGGGAGCGGTCGGCGTCGACATCGGCTGCGGGATGATCGCCGTGCAGACGACGCTCACTGCGAGCGATCTCCCTGACAACTTGGCCGGCGTGCGCACGGCGATCGAGCGCGCGGTTCCGCACGGGCTCTCGCGCTCGCGCGGCGGCCGGGACAAGGGCTCGTGGGGAGATCCGCCGGCCGACGTCGACGCGGCGTGGGCGCAGCTCGCGCCGCGCTTCGCCGCGATCGCGGAGAAGCATCCGGCGCTCGAGCAGGCGAACCATCGCGTGCACCTCGCCACGCTTGGCACAGGTAACCACTTCATCGAGCTCTGCGTCGACGAGGCGCAGCGCGCCTGGGTGATGCTGCACTCGGGCTCGCGCGGCGTCGGAAACCGCATCGGCAGCTACTTCATCGAGCTCGCGCGCGAGGACGTGCGGCGCTGGTTCGTGAACCTGCCCGACCGCGACCTCGCGTACTTCCCGGAAGGCGCCGAGCACTTCGACGACTACATGGAGGCGGTGAGCTGGGCGCAGGAGTTCGCGGCGACGAACCGGCGGCTGATGCTGGAGCACGTGCTCGCCGCGCTGCGCGGCGCGTCGGGGGTTCCGCCGTTCGCGGCGACCGAGCTCGCGGTGAACTGCCACCACAACTACGTCGCGCGCGAGACCCATTACGGCGAAGAGCTGCTCGTGACGCGCAAAGGCGCGCTGCGCGCCGGCGCCGGCCAGCTCGGCATCGTTCCCGGCTCGATGGGCGCGCGCTCGTACGTCGTGCGCGGCAAGGGCAATCCCGAGAGCTTCATGAGCTGCTCGCACGGCGCGGGCCGCGCGATGTCGCGCGCGGAGGCGAAGCGGCGCTTCAGCATCGAGGACCACATCGCCGCGACGCGCGGCGTCGAGTGCCGCAAGGACGAGGACGTGCTCGACGAGACGCCCGGCGCCTACAAGCCGATCGACGCGGTGATGGAGGCGCAGCGCGACCTGGTCGAGGTCGTGCACACGCTGAAGCAGGTGTTGTGCGTGAAGGGATGACGCCACCACCAATTGGGGCCAGGCACGGATTGCTGGAAAAACGACCATCCGTGCCTGACCCCAATTGTCGCTCGAACTAGGCTCGGCGAATGGAAGAGCTCCTCCCGTTCGCGATCGCGCTCTTCATCGGCGCGCTCGTCGGCATCGAGCGCGAGAAGAAGATGGAGGACGAAGGCGAGCGCGGGATCGGCGGTATCCGCACGTTCATCCTGTTCGCGGAGGCGGGAGCGGTCTCCGCGTGGCTCGCGCGCGAGCTCGACGCGCCTTCGATCTTCGTCGGCGCGGGCCTCTTCGTCACCGTGTTCGTCGTCGGCGGCTACCTCGCGCACTCGCGCGATCGGCGCCAGCTCGGCCTCACGACGGAGATCGCGGCGCTCGTCGTGTACCTCCTCGGCGGCACTGCGGCGTTCGGCTTCGCGCAGCTCGCGGTGGCGCTCGCGATCGCCACTTCCGCGGTGCTCGCGTTCAAGCAGCCGCTGCACGGCGCCGTCGAGCGCATCGGCCGCGACGATCTCTACGCCGCGCTGAAGCTCTTGATCGCGACGTTCATCGTGCTGCCGGTGCTCCCCGACCGCACGCTCGATCCGTGGCAGGCGCTGAACCCGTTCGAGATTTGGTGGCTCGTGATCCTGATCTCGGGCCTCTCGCTCGTCGGCTACGTCGCGACGCGCTGGCTCGGGCCGGGGCGCGGCATCGCGCTCACCGGCGTGTTCGGCGGTCTCGCGTCCTCGACCGCGGTCACGATGTCGCTCGCGCGCCGAAGCCGCGACACCGACGCCGCGAAGCGGCACAGCGATGCGCTTGCCGCCGGCATCCTGCTCGCGTGGACGGTGATGTTCGCGCGCATCGGAATCCTCGTAGGCGCGCTCGACGCGGCGCTGCTCCGCCTGCTTGCGCTGCCGCTCGCGGCGATGGCGATCGCGACGCTCGGCTTCATCGCGCTGCGGCTGCGCACGGGAGTCACCGCGCCCAGCGCCAAGGAGGACCTCTCGCTGACCAACCCGTTCAGCCTGACGGCCGCGATGCGCTTCGCCGCACTGTTCGCCGCCGTGCAGCTCCTCGTGAAGCTCGCGGAGGAGTACGCGCCCGCGAGCGGCGTCTACTTCGTCGCCGGGCTCGCGGGGCTCACGGACGTCGACGCGATCACGCTCTCGATGGCGCGCGACGCGCGCAGCGAGAGCCTGAACGCGAGCGCCGCCGCGATCGCGATCCTGATCGCCGCGCTCACGAACACGCTCGCGAAGCTCGGGCTGGTGTGGGTGCTCGGCGCGAGCGCCCTGCGGCGCCCGCTCGCGCTCGTGACCGGCGGGATCGTGCTGCTCGGCGCGGGAGCCGCGCTGTGGATTCGCTGATCGCGCGGTGCTCCGCTCAATCCCGCACACCGAACGTGAACACGGTGCGGGATCGATAGACCTGCCCCGGCTCGAGGATCGTCGTCGGAAACGCCGGCTGGTTCGGCGAGTCCGGGAAGTGCTGCGGCTCGAGGCAGAAGGCGCTTCGATGCGCGTAGAGGCGCCCGCCCTTCCCGGCGAGCGTGCCGTCCAGGAAGTTGCCGGAGTAGAGCTGAAGGCCGGGCTCGGTCGTCGCGACCGCGAGCGTGTGACCCGTGGCCGGCGCCCAGACCTCGGCGGCCGCCCGAAGCGTTCCGTCGCGGCCACGCACCACGAAGTTGTGGTCGTAGCCGCCGGCGCGGCGCAGCTGCTCGTCGCGCGCTTGGATCCGGCTTCCGATCGCAGCCGCGCGCCGGAAGTCGAACGGCGTGCCGGCGACGGGCGCGATCT
Organism: Myxococcota bacterium; assembly: GCA_035762585.1. Taxonomy (GTDB): domain Bacteria; phylum Myxococcota_A; class UBA9160; order UBA9160; family UBA6930; genus VGRF01. Next base: position 317 of record DASTOI010000230.1, on the reverse strand, counting down.
CGCCGGTAGGAATTAGGGATTCCAATACCGGTGTGTACGCATCCGCGTGAATCGTGAGCACGTGGTCGAGGATGGTCCCGGCTCCCGCGCCGTTCAGGTTGAAGTAGCCATGATGCGTGAGGTTGATCGGCGTCGGCGCGTCGGTCGTCGCGACGGAGTCGATGCTCAGCTCGTTCGCGTCGGTGAGCGTGTAGGTCACCTCGACGTCGACGTTGCCCGGATAGCCCTCTTCGCCGTCGGGGCTGCGGCGCGTGAGCCTCAGACGAGAGGCCGAGCCCACGACGTCGGCCGCCCGCAGGCGCTTGTCGAAGCCGCGC
>DASTOI010000229.1:0-4173 GCA_035762585.1 Myxococcota bacterium | reverse complement strand
AGCGCGATGCGCGACTCGGCGCGCACCGAGATCGGCATGGTGCGCCCACCGGCGCGCAGTGTGGCGACCCAGGCATCGAGGCGGGCCGGGTCGGGCAGGTCGTGCACGTCGACGAGCAGGCCCTCGCAGGCGAGGTCGGGCGCGCGGTCGAGGGCGGCGCCCAGTTCGGTGGCGGCGGCCTCGGGCTCGGCCGGCACCGCGCCCAGGCCCAGCTCGACGCGCACCGGATTCGCCCCGCCGATCTCCGCCACCGGGCGCGTCGTGCGGCGGCGGTGGGCGTAGGGGTCGTCGCAGAAGTCCGCGCCCGGATCGGCGGGCGGGGTCGCCGCCGCCGCCCAGAGCGCTTCGGCGCGCCGGGCCAGGGCCGCCGCCACCGGCACCTCGGCCACCGGGTGCTCGGTGAGGGAGACGCGGATCGTGTCGCCCAGGCCGTCCTCGAGCAGCGCGCCGATGCCGATCGCGCTCTTCACGCGCCCGTCCTCGCCGTCGCCGGCCTCGGTGACGCCGACGTGGAACGGATACGACGCGTCGTCTCCGTTCGCCGCGGCGCGCTCGGCGAGGCGCGCGGCGAGCAGCCGGTACGCGTGGATCGCGACCTGCGGGTTGCTCGCCTTCATCGAGAACACGACGTCGTAATGAGCCTCGGCCTCGCAGACGGCGAGGAACTCGAGCGCGCTCTCGACCATGCCGGCGGGCGTGTCGCCGAAGCGGTTCATGATGCGATCGCTGAGCGAGCCGTGGTTCGTGCCGATGCGCAGCGCGCGGCCTTCCTGCTTCAGGCGCCGCACCAGCGGCGCGAAGCGCTCGTGCACGCGCGCGACTTCCTCCGCGTACTCGGCGTCGCTGTAATCGCGTGCTTCGAAGCGCTTCTTGTCGGCGTAGTTGCCGGGATTGACGCGCACCTTCTCGACGTGGAGCGCGGCCTCGAGCGCCGCGTTCGGCGTGAAGTGGATGTCGGCGACGAGCGGCACGCGCACGCCGCGCCGCAATAGCTCTGCCTTGATCTCGCGCAGGTTCTCCGCTTCGCGGATGCTCGGCGCGGTGATGCGCACGATCTCGCAGCCCGCGGCCGCGAGGCGCTCGGCCTGATCTGCGGTCGCGCGCGTGTCGAGCGTGTCGGTCGTCGTCATCGACTGCACGCGGATCGGGTTCGCGCCGCCGATCGCGACGTCGCCGACGCGCACGACACGCGTGCGGCGCCGCTGCGGCGCGAACGGGCTCGCGACGTACGGCCGCGCGCTCACGCGTCCGCCCCGCCGATGAGCTCGTAGAGCCGCTCGATCGCGGCGTTGAGCTTCGTCGCATCCGCGCCGCCGCCCTGCGCGAAGTCGGGCCGCCCGCCGCCCTTCCCGCCGACGACCGCCGAGATCTCGCGCACGAGATCGCCGGCCTTCAGCTTGTCCTTCAGATCCGGCGTCACGCCGAGCGCGAGCGACACTTTCCCCTCGTCCGCGGACGCGACCAGCACGACGCCGGACTTCAGCTGCCCGCGCAGATCGTCCACGAGCCCGCGCAGATCACCCGCGCCGAGGCCGTCGGCCTTGCGCACGAGCACCTTCACTCCGCCGATCTCGCGCGCCTGCGGCCCGCTCTCGGCCCCGCCGCCGGAGAACTTCGCGCGCTTCAGCTCCGCGATCTGCTTCTCCGCCGCCTTGCGCTCGTCGAGCAGCTTCTCGACGCGCTCGCCCGCCTGATCCGCCGGCACGCGCAGCAACTCGCTGACGCGCTTCAGCTTCTTCTCCTGCGCGCGCAGATGCGCGAGCGCACCGAGGCCGGTGAGCGCCTCGATACGACGCACGCCCGACGCGATGCCGGATTCGCCGAGGATCTTCAGCAGCCCGATGTCGCCCGTCGCCTTCGCGTGCGTGCCGCCGCACAGCTCGGTCGAGACGCCGCCGAACGAGACGACGCGCACCGCGTCGCCGTACTTCTCGCCGAACAGCGCCATCGCGCCGGCTGCGAGCGCGTCCTTGTATGCCATCTGGCGCACGCGCCCGCTGTCGTTCGCCTCGATCCACGCGTTCACGAGGTCCTCGATGCGCTCGATCTGCTCGTCCGTCAGCGGCGCGTCGTGCGTGAAGTCGAAGCGCAGGCGATCGGGTGCGACCAGCGAGCCTTTCTGCATCGCCTGCGGGCCCAGCACTTCGCGCAGCGCTGCGTGCAGCAGATGCGTGCCCGAGTGATTACGGACCGTGGCCGCGCGCGCTTCCGCGTCGACGGCGAGCCGGACCGCATCGCCGACGCGCAGCGTGCCGCGCGCGACGCGGCCGATGTGCACGACGAGCGCGCCGGCGGGCCGCTGCGTGTCCGAGATCTCGACGCGCGCGCCATTCGACTCGATCACGCCTCGATCGCCGACCTGACCGCCGCTCTCGGCGTAGAAGGGCGTCTCGTCGACCACGACTTCGACGCGCGCGCCCTCGCCCGCAGCGTCGACCGGCGCGCCGTCGACGAGCAGCGCCCGCACGCGTGATTCGCCCGTCGTCGACTCGTAGCCGGTGAACTCCGTCGCGAGATCGCGCGCCATGCGCCCGTAGATCTGCGCGACTCCGGCATCGCCGCTGCCTTGCCACGCCTCGCGCGAGCGCGTGCGCTGCGTCTCCATCTCGCGCGCAAAGCCCGCCTCGTCGACGCTCATCGCATGCGCCTTCAGCACGTCCTGCGTGAGGTCGACCGGGAAGCCGAACGTGTCGTAGAGCCGGAACACGACGGAGCCGGGCAGCGTCGCGGCGCCCTTCGCCTTCACGTTCGCGATCTCGCCCTCGAGCAGCTCGAGGCCGCTCTTCAGTGTCGCGAGGAAGCGCTCCTCCTCGCGGCGCACGCGGTCGGTGATGAACGCGCGCCGCTCGGCGAGCTCGGGGAACGCGCGCGACATCTCGTCGATCACGACGTCCGCGACCGCGTGCAGGAACGGGCGCTCCATCCCCAACAGAACGCCGTGGCGCGACGCGCGGCGCAGGATGCGGCGCAGCACGTAGCCGCGGCCCTCGTTCGCGGGCAGCACGCCGTCGCCGATCAGGAACGCGACCGCGCGCGCGTGGTCCGCGACGACCCGCAGTGAGACGTCGCGCTCGGCGTCGCGGCCGAGCGTCACGCCCGAGAGCTCCTGCGCACGCGCGAGGATCGGCGTGAACAGATCCGTCTCGTAGTTGCTGCGGAAGCCGGAGAGCACCTGCGTCACGCGCTCGAGCCCGGCGCCCGTGTCGACGGACGGCTTCGGCAGCGGCGTGAGCGTGCCGCCCGCATCGCGGTTGAACTGCATGAACACGAGGTTCCAGAACTCGAGGAAGCGGCCCGAGCTGCTCGACGGGTCGTCGTTCGCGAAGCCGGGCACCGGGCCGCGGTCGAGGTGGATCTCGGTGCACGGCCCGCACGGGCCCGTGTCGCCCATCTGCCAGAAGTTCTCGCTCGCGCCGAGCCGGTAGATCTTGTGCGCCGGCACGCCGATCTCGCGCTGCCAGATCTCGGCCGCCTCGTCGTCCTCGAGAAACACGGAGACGACCAGATCGTCCGGCGAGATCTTCCAGCGCTGCGTGATCAGCTCCCACGCGAACGCGATCGCCTCGCGCTTGAAGTAATCACCGAACGAGAAGTTCCCGAGCATCTCGAAGAACGTGTGGTGGCGCGGGCTGCGGCCGACCTCCTCGAGGTCGTTGTGCTTGCCGGAGACGCGCATGCACTTCTGCGTGGTCGTCGCGCGCTTGTACGGCCTCGTCTCCTCGCCGGTGAAGACGCGCTTGAACGGCACCATGCCCGCGTTCGTGAACAGCAGCGTCGGATCGCTCGGCACGAGCGAAGCGCTCGGCACGCGCGCGTGCGCCTTCGACTCGAAGAACTCGAGGAAGGTCTCGCGAATCTCGTGTGCGGAGCGCGGCGTCGCCAAGAAATCCCCTTCGGCCCAAAGAAGGGGCCGAGGTTAACAGGGGCGTTGGCGGCGAAACGCCGCTGAAAGTAGTTCGGCTGCGCTCTCGACCGGCGCGTCTCGTTGCAGTCGGACGCGCAGCGCTGTGTGGTCGTGCGAAAATCTCAGCCGTAGGCCTGCCGACGTGAAGCGCCGCCGCGACGCGCGCCGCCGCGATGCAAGTGACGCGAGCGCGCCTCGACGGCGCGCTCGCGTCACCTCTCCCCAATAGACTCGCTCGCGAAGCCGAGCACCCAGTCCGCGCCCCCCGA
>DASTOI010000228.1:0-7160 GCA_035762585.1 Myxococcota bacterium | reverse complement strand
TACGGCGTCCGAGATCTGCGCGCGCACGTCGCCGCTCGCGGAGAGCGCCCGGTTCATGCGCAGCTCGATGCGCTCGATCACGCGGTCGAGCACGGCGCCGTAGAGCGCGGCCTTGCTCGGGAAGTGGTGGAACAGCGAGGACTTGCCGAGCCCCGCGGCCTCCGCCACCTCGCGCAGCCCGACGCCCGCGTAGCCGCGCTGCGCGAAACGCGCCTCCGCGACGTCCAGAATCTTCTCGCGTGAGGTGGGAAGCACGCTCTCGGGGCCTCGCTCGCGATGATTCGACCAATCGGTCGAATGTGCCGCCCACCTTAGGCGACCGATCGGTCGGGCGGCAAGGCCGATCGACGACGCTCCCATCCTTTCTTCAGAGGCAGCCCGCGTAGCGCGGGCGTTCCCGCGGGTCAGGGCGCGACGACCTCGACCGGGCCGTACTTCGAGAGCGGCTCGAGCAGCGCTTTCGCCGGCCCGACGACGACGATCGAGGCCCGGTCCGGGTGCACGAGCGCCAGCGCGGTCTGCGCGATCTGATCGGCGCCCAGCGCGCGCATGCGCGGGCGATAGGTGTCGATCGTGTCGCGCGGCAGCCCGTAGACCTCGACATCGACCAGCGCCGCCATCACCGCCTCGGTCGTCTCGAGCGCGAGGGGATAGGCGCCGGTGCGCAGGCTGCGCGCCCGCTCGAGCTCGATGCCCGCCGGCGGATCGGTCCGCACCCGCTCCATCTCCTCGAACGCGCTCGCGAGCAGCCTCCCCACCTCGGGGATGCGCGTGAACGTCGAGATCACGAACGGCCCGGGCACGCGGTACTGAGACAGCTGCGCGAAGACGCCGTAGGTGAGGCCCTCCTGCGCGCGGATGCGATTCATCAGGCGCGACGAGAAGCCGCCCGCGCCGAACGCGGTGTTCAGCAGCTGCGCCTCCAGCCGGCGCGGGTCGGTGCGCGCGATGCCTTCGTGACCGATCGCGATCTGCGCCTGCCGCAGCGCGGGACGATCGACGAGCACGACGCGCCGCTTCTCAGGGATCGGAGGCGCCTCGGGCAGCGGCACCGGATCGGCGCCTCGCCACGCGCCGAAGACCCGCTTCGCGCGTGCGAGGAATGCGCGCGCGTCGACGTCGCCCGCGACCCACAGGATCCCGCCCGCCGGCGTCACGACCCGCGTGTGGAAGGCGCGCGCGCTGCCGGCGTCGAAGCTCGACACGACTGCGTCCGTTCCCGCGAGCGGCGTCGCGAAACGGTGTACGCCGTAGAGCGAGCGCATCAAATGCTGCAGCGCGAGCCGCGCGGGGTCGTCCTGCGCCTGCGCGAGCGCCGCGCGCTGCTCGGCGACGACGCGCACCGCGTCGGCCTCGCCGAAGCGCGGGCGCAGCACGACGTCGATCAGCACGCCGAACAGCGTCTCGAAATCGTGCGAGAGGCCGGAGAGCGAGACCCGCAGCGTGTCCCAGTCCGCTCTCACCGCGAGATCGGCGCCGAGATCGTCGACTGCGGCGGCGAGCGCGAGCGCATCGCGCTCGCCGGCGCCCCGCTCCATCAGAGACGCAGTGAAGGCGGCGAGGCCCGTCTCGCTGGTGCTCTCGATCGCCGCGCCGCGCAGCGCGACGAAGCCTGCCGTGAACTCCGGCAGGCGGCGATCCTCCAGCACGATCACCTGTAGCCCGTTCGCGAGCGTCTCGCGGTGGAGGCGGCTCGCGTCGACGATCGGGCGCTCGACCGCAGTGACCGGCGGCAGCTCCCATGCAAACGGCTCGCGCGTGGGCGCCGGCGCATTCGAGCCTGCGGTGGGCGAATCCGCGCCGGCGGGCGGAGCCGCGACCGGCTCGCTCGCGCACGCGCCGAGCGCGATGAACAGTGACCCGGCGGCGGCCGCGCAGCGCCAGCCGCGGCTCACGGCCGGCCCTCGGCCGAAACCGGCGCGGCAGCGGGCTCGGGCGCCGGCGGGAAGACCTGCACGACGCTGCGCTTGTTGGGCGCGAGGTACTGCGCGACGACGCGCTGCACGTCGGCGGGCGTCACGCGCGCGATCGCTGCGAGCTTCTCCTCGAGCGTCTCGATGCGGCCGTACGCGACGTAGTCCTGCGCGACGCGCGATGCGAGCGCGTGCGCGCTGCCCTGCCCGCGAATCCACGCGACCTCGAGCGCGCGCTTTGCGCGCCGGAGCTCGTTCGCGCTCGGCGGCTCAGCCGCGAGCTTCGCGATCTCGGCGAAGATCACCTGCTCGGCGGCCGAAGGCTCGATGCCGGGCCGCAGCGTCGCGCCGGCGATGAAGATGCCCGCGCGCTGCAGCTCCCAGTAGAACGCCTGCGGATCGAGCGCGAGCGGCGCGTCGAACACGAGCGCACGGTAGAAGCGGCTGTTACGGCCGTTCGCGAGCACGTTCGCCGCGACGTCGAGCGCATCCGAATCGGGATGGCCGGTCGCGGGCGCAGGGAAGCCCGCGAGCACGATCGGCGCCTTCACCGGGAAGTGCGCGACCGCGCGCCGCTCGCCGTCCTGCGCGGGCTCCTCCTGCGGGTTGCGCGGAATCGTCGCCGCGCGCCGCAGCCCGCCGAAGTGGCGCTGGACGAGCCCGAGCGTCGCCTCCGTGTCGAACGCGCCCGCGATCGCGATCACGAGGTTGTTCGCGGCGTAATAAGTGTCCCAGAACGCCTGGCAGTCGGCCGCGCTCACCTTCTCGAGGTCGCTCTGCCAGCCGACGGTCGGCACGCGATACGGATGCGCCTGATACGTCAGCGCCATCAGCGCTTCGAACGCGATGCCCTCGGGATCGTTGTCCGTGCGCAGGCGCCGCTCTTCCATCACCACCTGGCGTTCCGCGCGCAGCGCTTCTTCGGTCACTTCGAGGTTCGCGAAGCGCTCGCCCTCGAGCGCGATCATCAGCGGCAGGTGCTCGGGCGCGACGTCCTCGAAGTAGACGGTCACGTCGCGCGAGGTGTAGGCGTTGATGCGCCCGCCGCGCTCCTCGACGAGCTTCGTGTAGGCCTCAGGCCCGAGCGCCGCGAGATTCTTCGAGCCGAGGAACATCATGTGCTCGAACAGGTGCGCGATGCCCGTGAAGCGCGACTCGTCGCCGGAGCCCACCTTCACCCACACCTGAAGCGAGACCGCGGGCGTCGCGTGGTCCTCGAGCGTGAGCACGGTGAGCCCGTTCGCGAGCGTCGTGACTTTCGTGCGCAGCGCGGGATCTTCGAACTTCACGTCGCGCTCGCGCTCGCCTGCCGCGAACGCCGCGCCGAGCGGAGCCAGCGCGAGAGCGACGAGCAAGCTTCGAGCCATCGCTCTCACGCGCACAAACCCCCGATGGCGGCGCACCTTATCTGGCACGTATGGTGCGGGCAACGCGCGACGAGAGGTTTTCATGCCGCTGCGGAGCGATCGCGAGCTGAGAGCGCTGCTCGAGAGCACGCGCACGATCGCGGTGCTCGGCATCAAGGCCGGCGAGCACGAGGATGCGTTCCGCGTGCCGCGCTACCTGCAGCGCCACGGCTTCGCGATTCGGCCGGTCTCACCGAAGCTCGCTGAAGTGCTCGGCGAGCGCGCGGTCGCGAGCGTCGGCGCGCTCGCCGAGCCCGTCGACATGATCAACGTGTTCCGCGCGCCGGCGAACATCCCGGCCCACGTCGACGAAATCCTCGCGATGCCGCACAAGCCGAAGTCGGTGTGGCTCCAGCTCGGCATCGCGCATCCGTCGACCGCGAAGCTCGAAGCGGCCGGGATCGCGGTCGTCGAGGACCGCTGCCTGATGGTCGAGCACGCGCGTCTGTTCGGGCGCGCCGCCGACCCCGGATGAGCGCCGAGCCGCGCATCGTGCACGTACGCGTGCACTACGACTTCGCTTCGAGCCTTTGTTATGTGGCGCATCGGGTCATGCAGCGCATGCGCGCGCAGCTCGATGCGCTCGACCTCGCGCTCGAGTGGTCGCCGCTCGATCTCGCGCGCCTGGTCGGGCCGTACCGCGCCGGCGCCGAGATCTCGGCCGCGCGGCGCGAGAACGCGCAGCGCGTCGCGAACGAGCTCGGCGTCGCGCTCTCGGTGCCGCGCGTCTGGCCCGACTCCGGCGCCGCGAACGCCGCGGCGCTCTGCGCCGAGCGCGCCGGGCGCGGCGAGAGCTGGCGCGAGCGCGCATTCACGGCGGTGTTCGAGGAGAGCCGGCTCGCGCTCGACGACGACGACGTGCTCGCGCTCGCGCGCGAGCTCGAGCTCCCGCTCGACGTGCGCGATCTCGCGCGCGGCCGGCGCGAGCTCGAGCTGAAGACGGAGCTCGCGCGCGAGGAGCAGGTGAGCGGCGTCCCAACGTTCATGCTCGGGGCCTGGCCGTTCGGTGGGATCCAGACCGAGGACACGATGCAGCGCGTGCTCGAACGCTTCGCTCGCAAGCTGCGCGCCGGAGAGCTGTGCGAATGACCTCGCGCGACGACAAGCTCGTCTACTCGACCGGAAAGGGCCGCATCGCGGAGGCTCCGCAGAGCCCGCGCGCGCCGCGCGGCGACGGCATCGTGCGCGTTCGGCGCGAGACGCAGGGCCGCGGCGGCAAGACCGTCACGAGCATCGCCGGCGTCGGCGCGTCCGAGGACAAGCTGAAGGAGCTCGCTGGCGAGCTGAAGCGGCTGTGCGGCACCGGCGGCACCGTCAAAGACTGGGTGATCGAGATTCAAGGCGACCACCGCGACAAGATCGTCGCCGCGCTGCAGCAGCGCGGGTACACGGTGAAGCTCGCGGGCGGATGAGCCTGCGCTCGCGCGCCGAGCTCTGCGTCAGTCGCGAGGAAGTCGGCGCTTCAACATCCAGCGCACCGCGAGCACGTCCGCGATCCCGACGAACAGCCGGTTCGCGATGCCGTACTTCGAGCGGCCCGCGCGGCGCGGGCGGTGGCTCACCGGGAGCTCGACCACGCGCGCGCCCTCCATCCGTAGCAACGTGGGGAGGAAGCGGTGCATGCCGCGGAACAGCTTCACGCGCTTCACGTAGACGGCGCGCATCACGCGCAGCGAGCAGCCGACGTCGCTCACGCGATCGCCGGTCGCCCAGTTGCGGAAGCCGTTGCCGATCCGCGACGAGAGCCGGCGCAGCGCGCCGTCCTTTCGATCCGCGCGCACGCCGTTCACGACGTCGGCGCTCGTGAGGGCGGCGATCAGGCGCGGCAGGTCCGCGGGATCGTTCTGGCCGTCGCCGTCGAGCGTCGCAATCAGCTCGCCGCGCGCGGCGCGGAAGCCGGCGTCGAGCGCCGCGGTCTGGCCACGGTTCTCAGGGAAGGTGATGACGCGCGCCAGCGCATCCTCCGCCGCGATCTTCGCGAGCCGCTCGCCCGTTCCGTCGCGGCTGCCGTCGTCGACGTAGATCAGCTCGAAGCCGCCGTTCACGCCGCCGAGCGCGCGCACGATCTCCGCGTGCAGGCTCTCGACGTTCTCGCGCTCGTCGAAGCAGGGAACGACGACGGAGAGGTACGGCGCGAGGCTCACCGCGTCGGCCGCGCTAGGTCTTCAAGAGCTCGGGATTGCGCGCGGCGACCATCCGGCGCAGGCCGTCGCGCCACGCGACGCGCGATTTCCCGGCGCGCGCCTCGAGCTTGCGCACGTCGAGCGGCAGCGGCGCGAGCGCCTTCTGGCTGCGGTCGAATTTCGGCGCGAGGCCGGTCAGGCGCGCGAGCTCTTCGCACCACGCTTCGATGCTGGTGTCCTCGCTGCCCGCCCAGTTGACGATCGTCGCCGGCACGGCGGCCATCTCGACCAGCGCGTCGATCGTGCGCGCGAAGTCGTCCTCGTGAAACAGCGGGAAGCGGTTCGGGCCGCTCGGATGGACCGGGATCGGCACGCCCGCCTTCATCATCATCAGGTGGTACCAGGGCCAGCCGCCGTTATCGCCGTACGGGACGCCGAGCCGCGCGATCGTGGTCGGGATGCGCCACTGCCGCGCGCAGAAGCGCACGACCGACTCCGCGGCGATCTTGCAGAGGCTGTAGGTGGGCATCATCACGCGGTGGTGATCGCCGAGCGGGTCGCCCTCGGAGACGGGCTCGCCGTTCTTCCACTGATAGACGGCCGCGGACGAGCAGTGGACGAACGCGCGGCGCGGGCGGCAGTGCGCGAACAACAGGCCGGCGCCCTCGGCATTCATCGCGAGGTCGCCGTCGAAGTCCGCCGTGTTGCTGCGCGCGACGGCGAGGTTCAGGACGACGTCGGCGTCGGTCGGGACGGCCGAGAGATCGCCGCTCGCGAGATCGGCGCGCACCGGCTGCGCGCCGAGCGCCTCGATCTTCGCGGCGTCCTCCGGCTTCGCGTACCGGCCGAGCGCGAGCACCGTGTTCTCGCGCGCGAGCGCGCGCGTCAGCGGCAGGCCGACCTGCCCCGTCGCGCCGGTAATCAGAATGCGTGCGCCCTTCAGCATGCGAGGCCTCCCGTGCAGTCGGCGCACTGTACCGGCGCCCGGGAGCTTTCATCGGGGACGTACTTTCATTTGCAAGTACGTCCCCGATGCAAATTCCGCATCGGAGGCGCGCGCTTGCCTCTACGATGCGGCCGAATGCTGGCGCCCTCGCCCTCGGTTTCGCCTTGGCTGCGCGCGCTACTGGTCGCTGCGGCGGCGGCGCTGCTGTTTGCGCGGCTCGGAGCGCTCGAGGCGTCGGCGCCCGACGAGCCGCGGTACCTGCAGGTGTCGGAAGAGGTGCGCGCGTTCGCGCATGGCGCGCAAGGGCTCGTGCTGCTGCACCTGAACGGCGAGCCGTACACGCAGAAGCCGCCGCTCTACTACTGGCTCGCCGCGGCGGCGGGCGTGCGCGACGGGCGCGTCACCGAGCTGGCGGGGCGAGTGCCGTCCGCGGCCGCCGGCGTGCTCCTCGTGTGGGCGACGCTCGCGCTCGGCTCGCGGCTGCTCGGCGCGCGCGCGGGCTTCCTCGGGGCCGCGCTGCTGCTGACGACGTACGAGTTCGCACGGCTCGCGCGGCGCGTGCAGCTCGACCCGCTGCTGGCGCTGCTCGAGACGCTCGCGCTCGCCGCGTTCTGGCGGCTCGATCGCGGCATCGGGAGGCGCGCCACGAACGCCGCCGCGTTCCATCTCGCGCTCGGCCTCGCGGTGCTCACGAAGGGGCCCGTCGGGTTCCTCGTGCCCGCGCTGATCGTGGTCGTCTACCTCGCGTGGGAGGGGCGGCTGCGGACGATCG
>DASTOI010000227.1:0-2123 GCA_035762585.1 Myxococcota bacterium | reverse complement strand
CGCGACCCCCCCCCCCGCCCGCCGCGCTCGGAGCCACGATCGAGCCATCCGCAGCGCAGGAGCCCCGCGGCACCCCGCATTCACTCCGTTACGTTGCGCCCCTTCCGGGGGACCGATGAGCGCCGCCGAAGCGAGCAAGCCGCTCGACTTCATCCGCCAGATCATTCGCGACGACCTCGCGAGCGGGAAGCACACGAGCATCGTGACGCGATTCCCGCCGGAGCCGAACGGCTACCTGCACATCGGCCATGGCAAGGCGATCTGCCTGAACTTCGGCGTCGCTCAGGAATTCGGCGGCCGCTGCCACCTGCGCTTCGACGACACGAACCCCGCCGCCGAAGAGCAGGAGTACGTCGAGTCCATCCTCGAGGACGTCCAGTGGCTCGGCTACCACTGGGGCTCGCACCTCCACTTCACGAGCGATTACTTCCCGAAGCTCCACGCGTACGCGGTCGACCTGATCCGGCGCGGCAAGGCGTTCGTCTGCGACCTCTCGTCCGAGGAGATCGAGGCGCACCGCGGCACGCTCACCGAGCCCGGCCGCAACAGCCCATACCGCGAGCGCTCGGTCGACGAGAACCTGCGCCTGTTCGCGCAGATGAGCGCGGGCGAGTCGCGGCCCGGCGAGCGCACGCTGCGCGCGAAGATCGACATGGCGTCGCCGGACCTGCCGATGCGCGACCCGATCATCTATCGCGTCGTCGACGCGCCGCACCATCGCACCGGCACGCGCTGGCGCGTCTACCCGATGTACGACTTCGCGCACAGCCTCTCGGACGCGATCGAGGGCATCACGCACTCGCTCTGCTCGCTCGAGTTCAAGCCGCGCCGTCCGCTCTATGACTGGATCCTCGCGGCGCTCGACATCCCGCAGCCGCGGCCGCAGCAGATCGAGTTCGCGCGCGGGAATCTCTCGCACACTGTCGTCAGCAAGCGGTACCTGAAGCGCCTAGTCGACGACGGCCACGTGCGCGGCTGGGACGACCCGCGCATGCCGACGCTCGCCGGCCTGCGCCGGCGCGGATACACGCCGGAAGCGATCCGCAGCTTCTGGGACGGCGTCGGGCTCGCGAAGCGCGACAACGTGATCGAGCTCGCGCGGCTCGAGTTCGAGATCCGCGAGCACCTCAACAAGACGGCGCCGCGCGCGATGGCGGTGCTGCGGCCGCTGAAGGTGGTGATCGAGAACTACCCCGAAGGCCCCGGCGAGCTGCTCGACGCGATCAACAACCCGGAAGACCCGAGCGCCGGCTCGCGCAAGGTGCCGTTCTCGCGCGAGCTCTGGGTGGAGGCCGAGGATTTCGCCGAGACGCCGCCGCGCGGCTTCCATCGGCTCCATCCGGGCAACGAGGTACGGCTGCGGTACGCGTACTTCGTGAAGTGCACCGGCGTCGAGAAGAACGCAGCCGGCGAAATCACCGCGGTCCGCTGCAGCTACGACCCCGCGACGCGCGGCGGCGACTCGCCGGACGGGCGCAAGGTGAAGGGCACGCTGCATTGGGTGTCCGCGCAGCACGCGGCGCCCGCCGAGGTGCGCCTCTACGAGCCGCTGTTCCGCAGCGAAGAGCCGGACGCGACGAGCGGCGACTTCCTCGCGGACCTGAACCCCGACTCGCTCGAGGTGATCCCGCGCGCGTGGGTCGAGCCGAGCCTCGCACGAGCTGCCGCCGGCCTGCGCGTGCAGTTCGAGCGGCTCGGCTACTTCTGCGCCGACCCCGACTCGCGCGCCGATGCGCCGGTCTTCAATCGCACCGTCGGCTTGCGCGATACGTGGGCGAAGGTTTCTGCGAGCAACGCGCGACGTCGCTGATAAGCTGCTCGGGTTCGAACGCGTGGTTCTGCAAGCGGGGGGGACTCGATGATCGGCAACATCAAAGTCATCAGCGGCACCGCGCACCCGCAGCTCGCGCGCGACATCTGCCGCCACCTCGGGATCGATCTCTGCCCGTCGAGCGTGGTGCGCTTCTCGAACGAGAACATGCTCGTGCAGATCGAAGAGAACGTGCGCGAGGCCGACGTGTTCGTGATCCAGCCGTCGTGCGCGCCGGTCTCCGACGGCATCGTCGAGCTCTTGATCACGATCGACGCGCTGAAGCACGCGAGCGCGGGCCGCATCACCGCGG
>DASTOI010000226.1:0-3396 GCA_035762585.1 Myxococcota bacterium | reverse complement strand
CGCGACCCCGACGAGAACCTGGTCGAGCTGTACGTCAACGGCGATCGGACCTGGCGAGAAAATCCGCGCGTGCTGCTCGCGGAGAGCGGCGCGATCGACTGGGCGGAGGCGAGCGGCACGACGCGCGAGAGGGCCGATGCGGTGGAAGTGCGGGTCGCCGCCACTGCCGATTCGGCGGCGCTGGCGACTGTCGTCGCCGCGTTCCGAGACCACCTGAAAGCGGACGGCCCGAGCGATTCGCAAATCGCCGCCCGGCTCCCCGTGCTGCTCGGCGACACGACGATCGAGTTCGCTTGCGCCTGGAGAGATGGGCGCGCGGTCGGATACACGCACACGCGCTTCTACGACTCGCTCTGGGCCGCGGGGCAGGAGGCGCTGCTCGAGGACCTCTACGTGCTGCCGGAAGCGCGCGGCCTCGGGGTCGGACGCGCGTTGCTGCGCCATGCCATTCGGCGCGCGTGTCAGCGCGGTGCGCGCGCGCTCGGGCTGACGACGAACGAGCAGAACGAGACGGCCCAGTCGCTGTATCGGGGGGAGGGACTGCGTCCGCAGTCCGCCCGCATCTGGCCGAACGGCCGCGAAGTTCGCTGGGTCATCGATCTGAGCTCCATCTCCCAGGAGGCCTGAATGCAGAAATCGTTCGAAGCGCCGCGCTCCGTCGAGCAGGCGGTCGCGACGCTCGCGAAGCACGGGGCTGCGGCGCGGCTGCTCGCCGGCGGCACCGACCTGCTCGTGCAGATGCGCAGCGGCGTGCGCCAGCCGGCGGTCGTCGTCGACGTGAAGCGCATCCCGGAGCTGACGGCGATCTCGCTCGACGCGAACGGCGCGACGATTGGCGCCGCCGTGTGCGGCGACGCGCTCTCGGAGCGCGCGGATCTCGCGGCACTCTGGCCCGGCCTGTTCGAAGCTGCTGCGCTGATCGGCTCGAAGCAGGTGCAGGGCCGCGCGAGCATCGGCGGCAACCTGTGCAACTCGTCGCCGGCGGCGGACACCGTGCCTGCGCTGATCGCGAACCAGGCGCGCTGCATCGTGGCCGGCCCGCGCGGGCGGCGCGAAGTGCCGGCCGAGCAGTTCAACACGGGGCCGGGAAAGAACGTGCTTGCCGCGGACGAGTTGCTCGTCGCGCTGTTCGTGCCGCGGCCCGCTGCGCGCAGCGCTGACGCGTACCTGCGGCTGATCCCGCGCACCGAGATGGACATCGCGGTCGTCGGCGCGGGCGTGCGCGTGACGCTCGCCGCGGACGGAACCTGCAGCGCCGCACGGATCGCGCTCGGTGCAGTCGGCCCGACCGCGTTCCTCGTGCCGGAGGCGAGCGCCGCGCTGGTCGGCAAGAAGATCGACGACGCCTCGCTCGCGGCGGCCGCGGCCGCCGCCTCCGCGGCGGCGCGTCCGATCGACGACAAGCGCGGCACGATCCCCTATCGCAAACACGTCGCCGGCGTGCTCACCCGCCGCGCCGCGCGCATCGCCGCCGACCGCGCCGCGGCTCGCGCCTGACGCTCACGACCCGAAAGGAATTCCATGCCGAAGCTCCACATCGAGACGAAGATCAACGGCGAGGCCGCCGAGTTCCTGTGCGAGCCGCACACCACGCTGCTCGATGCGCTCCGTAACAACGTCGGGCTCACCGGCGTGAAGGAAGGCTGTGCCACCGGCGACTGCGGCGCGTGTAGCGTGATGTTCGACGGGCGTCTCACCTGCGCGTGCCTCGTGCTCGCCGCCGAGGCGGAGGGGCGCGAGGTCGAGACGGTCGAAGGCGTCGCGAAGCCCGGCCAGCTGCATCCGGTTCAGCAGAAGCTGCTCGAGCACGCGGGCCTCCAGTGCGGCGTGTGCACGCCGGGCATCGTGGTCGCCGCGAAGGCGCTGCTCGAGAAGAACCCCGACCCGAGCGAGCGCGACGTGCGCTTCGGCCTCGCCGGCAACCTTTGCCGCTGCACCGGCTACGACAAGATCGTCCGAGCCGTGATGGACGCCGCCGCGACGATGCGGGCGTGAGCCCCGCCTTGCCCGGCTCCCTGCCGGGGTAATCATCGCCGCCCATGGGACGAGGCGCCGAGCTTCTCATGCTGCTCGTGCTGGGGGCGGTTCTGTTCCGATTGCTGCGGCCGCTGCGCGATCGCATCGAGGCGTGGCTCGCTCGCATGTCCGGCGCGTCCGAGCGGGATCGCGTGATCGAGCTGCGACGGCGAAGAAACGGCGCCTTTGGCGCGGAGGACTCCGATGGCGATTGAACGACCTCAGGTCGGCCCGCGCTTCTTCGCGAACGTGGTGACGATCGCGCTCGTGCTGCTGATGCTGATCGCGATGAGCTCCGCGTTCACGATCGTGCAGCCGGGCAACGTCGGCGTCGTCTTCAACCGCTACACGGGCTCGCTGCGCAGCACGGGCCAGGGCCTCGTCTGGCGCCTGCCGTTCGTGACGGACGTGCAGTCGTACCCGGTCGCGCTGCGCACGTACACGATGGTGGCGCGCTCCCAAGAAGGCTCGGCGCAGGCAGACGACTCGATCGACCTGCCGACGAAGGAAGGGCAGCACATCCGCCAAGACATCTCGGTCACGTATAACACCTCTCAGGAGCGCGCCGCCGACGTCTTCCGCGCGTTCCGCGGCGCCGACATCTCCGAGATCGAGTCGACCTTCATCCGCCGCACGATCATCACCGTCGCGCAGAACGCCGCGGGACAGATGTCGCTCACGGGGATCATCTCCGAGGAGCGCGGCGAGCTGCAGAACCGCATTCAGCGCGGCCTCGAGGACGAGATGAACAAGATGGGCTTCGTGGTCGACAAGGTGAATCTCGGCGCGAGCCACCTTCCGCAGACGATCGAGCAGCAGCTCCAGCAGAAGATGGCGGCGCAGCAGCAAGCGCAGCAGGCGGAGTACGAGCTGCAGCGCCAGCAGACGCTCGCGAAGGCGCGCGTCGCGGAGGCGCAGGGCGAGGCGGACGCGACGCTCGTGAAGGCGAAGGCGCAGTCCGAGGCGAACCGGCTGCTGCAGGAATCGCTGACGCCGCTGCTGATCGAGATCAAGAAGATCGAGAAGTGGGACGGCGACCTGCCGAGCGTCACGGGCGGCGCGATGCCGTTTCTGGACGTGACGCCGCGGACGAAGAGCGAGTAGCCGCCCGCTTCAGGGCCGCAGCGCCGCGAGAACGCGTGCTCCCGAGTCGTCGCCGGCCGTTACGGGCACGAGCGCGATCTCGTCTGCGCCGGCGGCGAGGTACTCCTGGGCGCGCGACCGCAGCGCGTTCGCGTCGCCCAGCATCGCGACCGCTTCGAGCAGAGCGCGCGGGACTTCGCTCGCGAGCTTCGGCTGCGGCTCGCCGGCGCGCGCGCGCTCGACGAGCGCGCCGAAGCCCGCCGCGCGGAACATCTCGCCGTAGCCGGGCGGCGCGAG
>DASTOI010000225.1:0-6774 GCA_035762585.1 Myxococcota bacterium | reverse complement strand
GCATGTGAGTCACTCCATCGCATCGGCCGTCTCCTCGCGCCTTTCTTGCCGGGCGCTTCAGCCGAGATTCTCTCCCGCTTGGGCGCGAGTGCGGTCGGCCCCTATCCCGGATTTCACGAGCTCATTCCCGGGGAGGAGCATCTCCTCTCGCCGGGCGCGCCCATCACCAAGGGCGCCCCGCTCTTCCCGCGCCTCACGCCGCCGGCGCCCGCGGCCTAATCGCTTCGATGTGGATCGACTCGCACTGCCATGTCACGGCCGACGAGTTCTCGAGCGATCGCGGTGAAGTGATCGCCCGCGCGAGCGCGGGCGGCGTGGACACGCTGATCGCGATCGGCGCCGGCTACGGGGTCGAGGCGAACGCGCGGGCGGTCGAGCTCGCGGCGCGCGATGCGCGCGTGTTCGCGACGGTCGGCGTTCACCCGCATGACGCCGCGCAGCTCGACGACGCGGGCGAGAAGCAGCTGCGCGCGTGGCTCGCGGCGCCGCGCGTCGTCGCGGTCGGCGAGTGCGGGCTCGATTACTGGTACGAGCACTCGTCGCGCGCGCGGCAGCGCGAGGTGTTCGCGTGGCACGTCGCGCTCGCGCGCGAGCGGCGGCTGCCGGTTTCGATCCACGTGCGCGGCCGCGACGGCGCAGCCTACGAGGAGCTCCGCGAGATCTGGCGCGCCGAGGGCCGCGGCGACGTACGCGGCGTGCTGCACTGCTACACGCACGATCTCGCGTTCGCGCGCCGCGCGCTCGATGCGCAGCTCGATGTCTCATTCTCGGGGATCCTCACGTTCAAGCGCGACCACGGCCTGAGAGATGTCGCGGCCTCGCTGCCGCTGGATCGCGTGCTGGTCGAGACCGACGCGCCGCTGCTCGCGCCCGAAGGACTGCGCGGCCGGCGCAACGAGCCGGCCAACGTCGCGCGCGTCGGCGCGGCGCTCGCGCTCGCGCAGCAACGCCCGCTCGAGGAGATCGCCGCGGCCACTGCCGCGAATGCGCGCAGGCTGTTCGGGCTGCCGCGATGAGCGCGCAGCGAGAGCTCGAGCAGCTGCGCGCGCTCGCCGAGCGGCTCGCGCGCGAGGCCGGCGCGATCCAGCACGCGAGCTACGAGGCCGTGCAATCGATCGCGTCGAAGAGCCAGCCGAACGATCTCGTGACCGAGGTCGACCGCGCGTGCGAGGCGCATCTGATCGCGGCGCTCGCGAAGGAGCGGCCGCACGATTCCGTGCTCGCGGAAGAAGGCGGCGGCACGGAGCGCGCAGGCGCCGCGTACCGCTGGGTGATCGACCCGCTCGACGGCACGACGAATTACGCGCACGGCTACCCGCGCTTCGCGGTCTCGATCGGCGTCGAGCGCGCGGGCGAGCCCGCGCTCGGCGTCGTCTACGACCCGCTGCTCGACGAGCTCTACGCCGCCGCGGCCGGGGCCGGCGCACAGCGGAACGGCCGGCCGATCCGCGTGTCGCGCGAGACCGATCTGCGCCGCGCGCTGCTCTCGACCGGCTTCGCATACGACAAGGCGATCAGCGACGACGACAACACGCGCGAATTCCGCGCATTTCTCAAGCAAGCCCGCGAGGTGCGCCGCGACGGCAGCGCCGCGCTCGACCTGTGTTACGTCGCGTGCGGGCGCTTCGACGGCTACTGGGAGTACAAGCTCTCGCCGTGGGACGTGGCGGCCGGCGCGCTGATCGTCACCGAGGCGGGCGGGACGGTTACAGACACACTGGGCGGACGCGCGTACCGGAGCGGCAGCCGCGTGCTCGCGTCGAACGGCGCGATCCACGCGGCGATGCTCGAGCTGCTGGCGCGCTCGCGCGCCTGAGCAGCACCGCGCAACAACACGGGAGACGCCGCATGAGAGCCCACGCGATCGCGGCCCTGGTGATCGGACTCGCAGTGGCAAGCCATGCGCAGACGCCGTCCGGCGGCGCGCAACCCCAACAACCACTGCAGATCCTCGTCTACACGCCCCAGGGTCAACCGATGGCGCTGACGCTGGTTCCCGCGGCGCCGCCCGCGGCGCCGAGCCCGCTGCGCAAGCTGATCGAGGAGACGCCGGATCGCGTCGTGGTGATCCGCCATACCCCGCAGCCGGCGATCCCGCTGACCGGCGGCGGCTCGCTCGAGATCGAGTCGCTCGGCGTGTTCGAGCCGGGCTACGAGGAGCAGCGGCTGTTCGGCATTCGGATCGTCGTGAATCGCGACGAGCTGCCGGCGAACGAGCGCACGTTCTACTTCGAGCCGCGCGACGTCGACCCGCTCGTGCGCGCGCTCGACCTGATCGAGACGATCGCCGGCACGCCCTCTCCGCACGCGACCGATGCCGAGTTCCACATGGCCGAAGGCTTCGGCTTCGGGCTGCGCAGCGCGAACGGAAAGAGCGAGCGAATCGTGCGCGCGAGCCGCGGCGAGCTGGTGCGCTTCGGTCTCGCCGCCGACGGGCTCGCGCGGCTGCGCAGCGCGCTCGAGGCTGCGCGCGCGGGAATCTTCGGGAGCTGAGCGCCCGCGCCGAGTACGCGCTCGCGTCTCTCCGTTACGGGTGCGCTGCGGGCGCCTCGGGCTCGGCAGCGGCCGGCGCAGATGGCGCGCTCGCCGGCGGGCTCTTCGGCTTCTCCGCGAACTTCTCGCGGAAGTCGGCCGCGCTCTGCGGCAGGGCGGCCGCGCGGCTCTCGTCGATCCAGTAGACCGGCTTGCGATCGGCGCGCTGCGCCGCGAGGCCCGAGCCTTTGCGCAGCACGCCGAGCCGCACGTCGGCGAGCAGCTTCGCGGCATCGCCCTCGCCGCCGCCGCGCACCTCGAAGCGCGCGCGCGGCGGCGCGAGCCCGAACGCGGCCAGCTCCGCCGGCCCTAATTCCTCGGCCGCGATGCCGCTGCCGGCAAGCGACGCGATCTCCGCGACCAGCGCGCTCGCGGCGCCCGCTTCCATCGGCGGCTGTGTCTTCCAGCCGTCCGCGCCGTTCTCGCCGCTGACGGTCAGCGTTTCGCCGTTCGGGGCGGTGAACGAGAGCGTGAAGCGCTGCGCGTCGGAGCTCACGAAGCTCGCGAGCGTCTTGTCGCGCAGCGCGGTCACGTCCTTCGGCAGGCGCTCGACCACAGAGCGCGCCACCTCGACGACGCCGCTCGCGCCGGCGCGCGCCGCGACGCGCTCGTTCTCGCGCGGACCCCCGAGCGCGAGCGCGTAGCTCGCGCCGCCCTCGAGACCGAGCTCGATGCGCAGCGACGGCTTCTCGAGCCCGAGCTCGGCGTCGGGCGGCGGCGCATCGAGGAACCCCTCCACGCGGAGCCCCTGGAGGTCCGTGATCAGCGCCTGCACGACGACCTCGTCCGCGGCGTCGGCGAGCGGCGCCGTGATCTGCCACGCGTCGCCCTTCTTCTCGAGCGCTGCGCTCGCTCCCTGCCACGTGAGCGCGATGCGCGTGAGCTTGTCGCGCTCGAAGTCGAGCAGCCGCGCCTCGCGCAGCTCCTGCAGCGTCTTCGTGAATGCGCTCGTCTGCCAGCTCGGGACGACGAACACACGCGCGTCGCCGTCAGCGGCGACGTAGGTGTCGCCGCCCGCAGGCGCCGGATCGCCGATCCGCAGCGCGTGCGGCTTGCCCGCGGCCGAGAAGCGGACGCGCGGCTCGCGCGTCAGCCCGTAGCTCTCCGGCGGCTCCGGATGCAGCGCGGGATCCTCCGCCGCGGGGTCGTAGACGGTGTCGGTCGCGAGGTCGGCGAGGCCCGAAGCGAGGCCGTCCGCGGCCATGCGATCGGCCGCGAAGTCGATCGGCTGCGTGATCCGCCACGCGTCGCCGCGCTTCTCGAGCCGCAGGCTCGCGCCATCCGCCTGCGCGAGCTCAATCCAGTCGATCTGCTCCGCCTCGACGCCGGCGAACACGTGGGTCGTCTCGTCGTCCGAGGCCGCGCCCTCGCGCAGCTCGAACCACCAGAGCGCACCGCCCGCGAGCGCCGCGAACAGGAACAGCAGCAATGTGTTACGGGGATTCACCTCGCCGCGAAGCCTCAGCGTCCCGGCGCGCGCCGCCGGCGCCACCAGGCGATCACGCCCGCAACCGCGATCGCCTCCGGCGCGACGAACAGCGCGACCGTGCGGATCATCCGAAGCGTCGGCGCGGACACCGCGAGCTGGCTCGCTCCCGGCTTGCGCGGGCGGATCGCGATCGCTTCGGGCTCGCCGAGCAGCCAATTCACCGAATTGAGGAACAGGTCGCGGTTGCGGAATTGGTCGAACCACTGGTTCGTCGCGAAGTCGGAGTCGCCGAATACGACGAGCCGACCCGGCTGCTTGCCTTCCGCCGGCGTCACGGCTGCATCGCCGGCAACCGCGATCGGAACGAAGCTGACCTGTTCCTTGTCCGGGTCGGGCTGTGCGCTCTCATTGCCGAGGCTCTCGAAGTCGGTCTCGGCCCACGAGCGCTCGCCGGTCGTCACGAGCGGCGCGAGCGAGCCGCCCTCTTGCGCCGGCTTCACGCTGCTCACCGCGACGAACAGCGCTGCGTCGCGGAAGCCGCGCGTGATCGGATGATCGCCGTACTGCGCGGCGAACGGCGCGTACGGGCTGCCCGCGAGCGTGTCGATGTCGACGACGACGTCGTCGCCGACCGTCACGCCGAGCCTCGCGAGGTCGGGCGCCAGGTCCGTCTGCGCGCGCGGGTCCATCAGCACGAGCAACGCGCCGCCGCGCGCGACGTAGCGCGCGAGGCTCGCGTGCTCCGTCTCGTGATACTTCTGCGTCGGTCCCGCGATCACGAGCACCTGCGCGTCGTCGGGCACGTCGGCCTTCGACGCGAGCAAGAGCGGCGTGACCTCGTAGCCCTCGTTCTTCAGCGCGGCGAGCGCGCTGCCGAACCCGGTCGGCTCGCTCGCGGCGTCGCCCTCGATCGCGCGCTCGTTGTGGCCGATCGAGTAATAGATCTTCTTCACCGTGCGCCGCGTCAGCTTCACGATGCCGTTGATCAGCGCTTCCTCGCTGAGCTCGCTGACCTCGGTCTTCTCGGCGCCGAGCTTCAGTTGGATCAGCCCGGTCCCGAGCTGATCCGTCGCGATGCCGAGCTCGCGCACTCGGGCGGGCTTTTTGGTGGGGTCGAACAGCTCGACCTTCACGCGCTCGGACGCGGCTTCTTCGAATTTCTCGAGAAATGCGTCGACGCGCGGCAGGTCGAGCGCGGGGTAGAGCGCGGTGATCTCGAGCGGCTCCTTCAGCGCGCCGAGCACCTGCGTCGCCTGCTCGGAGAGCGAATGCAGCTGCGCCTCCGTGAAGTCCCACTTCACGTCCTTCAGCGCGGCGTAATAAGCGCCGATGCCGAGCAGCGCGATCGCGAAGAGCGCGCCGAGGATCGCGCTGGTGCCGTACTTGCTCGCGCGGCGCGCCTCGCTGGAATGCAGGCGCTGTCGCAATCCATCCAAGTTCGCGACGAGCGAGATCGCGACGCAGACGAGCCCGAGCGCGAGGTTCGCGAGGCTCCACGCGAACTGCTCCGGAATCGCACTCAGCACGATCACGCCGGTCGAGAACACTTCCACCAGCGCCGACACGAGCGCGAAGACCAAGAACACGACGCCCAGCCAGCCGAGCAAGCCCGCAAACCGCCGCATCGCTAGCGCCACCTCACGGATTCGATCGCGGTCTTGGTGACGATCAGGAACGCGCCGATGATGAACGCGAAGTATGCGAGCGCGCGCGTGCTCACGAGGCCGCCGGTCAGCTGCTCGAGATGCTCCGCCGACGAGAGCCACGCGACGAGCTGCAACCCCGCTGAGAGCGCGGGCGAGCTATCGGACGCCGCGGCCGCCGCGCTTCCGGCGACGCTCCCGATCAGGAACAGCACGAGCAGCACGACGAATGTCACGACGAACGCGATCACCTGGCTGCGCGTGATCGCGGAGAAGAACGAGCCGATCGCCGCGTACGCGATGCCGACCAGCCAGAAGCCGCCGACCGCGACTGCCGTCTGCGGGAGCTCGGGGCCGGGGTTTCCGTAGTAGAACAGCAGCGCGAGGTAACCCGCGAGCACGCCGACCAGCAGCGTCACCATCGTCGCGGTCGCGAGGAACTTTCCGAGCACGAGCTCCCAGATCGTGATCGGGCTCGTCAAGTAGAGCTCCTGCGTGCCGTTCGACTTCTCGCCGGCGAACACGCCCATCGTCAGCGCAGGGACGAACAGCAAGAGCACGATCCACATCGTCTGCAGCAGCGGTGCGACGATCTGCTGGTGGAGGTTCAGCTGCGCGAGGTATTGCGGGTCCGGGTATTGCTGCGCCTCGGCGTAGAACGCGATCAGCGCGACGAAGAAGAAGCCGGCGATCACGGCCCACAGCGAGAGCACGGCGTAGGCGACCGGCGAGATGAAGTAGGAGCCGAGGTCGCGGCCCGCGATCACGAAGGTGTGCCTCACGACGCAGCCTCCGCGGGAGGCGCGGTCGCGTCGGGCGGCTCGCTCGGCGCTTCCGTTTCCGTCTCGTCGCGCAGCGTCGCCCGCGTGAAGGCGTCCTCGAGCCGCGCGCCGTTCGCGGTCAGCTCGGCGAGCGGCGCGTCGAGCACCTTCTTGCCGCCGTTGATCAGGATCACACGCCGACAGATCGCCTCGACCTCGGCCAGGATATGCGTCGAGAGCACGATCGTGTGGCGCCCCTCCTGCTCGCTCGCGAGCGAGACGAGCAACGAGCGGATCTCGCGGATCTGGATCGGGTCGAGGCCGACCGTCGGCTCGTCGAGGATCAGCACCTTCGGCTCGTGCACGATCGCCTGCGCGATGCCGACGCGCTGGCGGAAGCCCTTCGAGA
>DASTOI010000224.1:0-2854 GCA_035762585.1 Myxococcota bacterium | reverse complement strand
CTACGCGGCGCGGCCCAGGCTGCGCTGCGCAGCGGCGTGCGGCGTGGTCGGCGTTATCACGGCCCTCCGCTCCGACGCCGTCCGGCCCGCCCCCGGCCCCGCCGCGGCGGCTCGTGCTCGGCGCGTCGGCGATCGATTCTTCTTAGGGGAAGGGCGCGGGTCGGCGCGGCGTTGAGCCGCGCCTCCCGCGCCTTCTGAGTCGATCGCGCACTGGCAGCTGTTTCGAGCGCCTACTTCTCAGGCTCGATGAGGTAGCCGCGGTCGTCGCGGAGCTCGGGGCCTTCGACCCGGGCGCGGCCGTCGCCGAACTTGGCGTCGCGTTCTTTGAAGGCGCCGGCGAGGCCTTTTTCTTTGACGGCGCGGAAGTAGTCGCGCGTGCCGGGCGCGAGGTGGCCGCGGGCGTCGTTCTCGGCGGCGAGGCGCTGGAGCACGGAGGCGCCCATCAGCTCGAGCGCGAGGTTGATGACGCGCTTGTTGGTGGAGAGCAGATCGCGGTCGATCAGCGCGAGGCGGTCGGCGAGGCCTTCGACCTCGGCTTCGAGCTGGTCCGCCGGGACCGCCTTCAGCACGAGGCCGATCTTCGCGGCGTCGGCGCCGCTGACGACGTCGCCGGTCAGCTGGAGCCGCTTCGCCCACTGCGGGCCGCAGTGGTAGACCCACAAGTTGTTGGGGAGCGCGCCGAGGTTGCGCGCCGGCGGGAAGCCGATGCGCGCGTCCTCGGCCGCGATCACCATGTCGCAGTAGAGCGCGAGGTCGGTGCCGCCGGCGAGGCAGTGGCCGTGCACCTGCGCGATCGACGGCTTGTGCATCTCCCAGAGCGCGCGCAGGCGTCGCTGGTTGCGCTCGAGCAGCCACGCGTCGTCGTCGATGGTCCTGCCGGTTCGTTTGAACTCCGCTCGCCCTTCGGGCTCGCTGCGCGCCTCGCTCCGCTCGGCTTGCACCGTTGCTGAGCTCGTGGCCCCTCGAGGTCGATCGCTGCCGAAGCCGGTCAGGTCGTAGCCCGCGCAGAACGCCGGTCCGGCGCCGCGCACGATCACGCAGTGCACGCGCGCGTCGTCGTCCGCGTCCCAGAGCGCGCGCTCGAGCTCTTCGAGCAGCGGGTTGCACAGCGCGTTGCGGCGCTCGGGGCGATTCAGCGTAATGCGTGCGCGGCCGCGCTCGACGTCGTAGCGAATGTGCTCGTAGCTCATGAGCTGCGCTCCTCCGGCTGCGGCCCGTTCGGCTTCGCGAGCGTCTTCAGTGCGGCGTCGAGGGAGTCGAGCCACTCGTCGTCGAAACCGACGCGGCGCCAGCGCACGGTCCCATCGCGGTCGATCAGCAAGCTGGTCGGCAGCTCGCGCACGTCGAACGCACGCGCCGAGCCGCCGTCCTCGTCGTGACTCACCGTGATCGTGAAGCGCTCGGCGTTCTTCTTCAGGAATTTGCGCAGGTCCCGCTCGCTCGCGTCGGTGCTGACGCCGAGCACGGTCGCCTTGTCCCTCCAGACTTTGTGCAGCGCCTGCACGGTCGGCAGCTCGCGCATGCAGTCGCTGCACCAGCTCGCCCAGAACACGAGCAGCGTCGGCTTGCCGCCGCAGCGCGCGAGAGTCATCGGTTCGCCGGCGAGATCGGTGCCGAGCGCGGTGTCCGGCGCGAGCCGCTCGCCGACGTCGCGCGCATGCGCGGGGATCGAGAGCAGCGCGACGAGACAGACGGCAGCTGCGAGATAACGCATCGGGGCTCCACGGCGATGGCGGCAGCGTGACATGCGCAGCGCTCGCGGCACAAGTCGCGATACGGTCGGGCGATGCCGATCCGCGGAATCGACCACGTCGCCATAACAGTCTCGGATGTCGAGTCGACCGTCTCCTGGTACTCGCGCGTGCTCGGCGCGAATCCGCTCTACCTCGCGGAGTGGCGGGCCGGGAAGATCCCCGTCGTGATCCTTCAGGTCGGCGAGAGCCGGCTCTCGGTGCACGCGGCCGCGGCGCCGGCCACGCCGCACGCGAAGCTCCCGACGCCCGGCAGCGTCGACATTTGCTTCCGCTGGAATGGGCCGCTGAGCGATGCCGAGGCGCATCTCGGCGCGTTCGGCATCGAGATCGAGCTCGGACCCGTGCCGCGCCCCGCCGCCGACGGCAGGCCCGGCCACTCGATCTACTTCCGCGACCGCGACGGCAACCTGCTCGAGCTGCTCTCGACCGACTGAGCTTTCAGCGGGGACGTACTTTCATACGCCCTTCATCGAGGACGCGCATGAAAGTACGTCCCCGATGCAAACTCAGTGGCCCGGCGGGCGCGGGTCGCGCGGCAGACCTAACAGACGCTCGCCGATGATGTTGCGCTGGATGTTGCTCGCGCCGCCGGCGATCGCGGTGGAGAGCGACATCATGTACTGCGAGACCCAGCGGCCCTCGGTGAACTGGCGGATCCCCATGTCGGCTTCGCCCGCCCCGGGCTCCTCGAGGCCGCGCTCGCCGAGCAGGTCCATCGCGAGCTTCGCGAGCAGCTGGCCGAGATTCGTCGCGCCGAGCTTCGCGGTCAGCATCTCGGCGGCGACGCTCGCGTCGCGGTTCTTCGCGATCGCGGTCAGCATGCGCGCCGCGGCGTACTCCTGCGTTGCGAGGTAGCCCTCGATCTCGGCGAGCCGCTGGCGCACGGCCGGATCGCGCGACGCGGGCTGCCCGTTTCGCTGCGTCCGCCGCGCGAGCTCGACCAGCGCGCTGAACATCGTGCGCGCGCCCTGGCTGTCGCCGATCAGCATGCGCTCGTGCTTCAGCGTCGCGCGCGAGACGTTCCAGCCCTCGCCGCGCCGGCCGACGATGTTCGCCGCCGGGATGCGCACGTCGTTCAGGAACACCTCACAGAAGTCCTC
>DASTOI010000223.1:0-4054 GCA_035762585.1 Myxococcota bacterium | reverse complement strand
TCGAGAAGCTCGCGACCGGCCTCGGCGTCGTACTCGCTTCGCTGTTCGACGCGCCTGCCGGGACGCCGCGCGCTCCCAGCGGCCCGCTCGCGCGGCGCGAGGATCAGCCGCAGTGGCGCGATCCGGGCTCGGGCTATCTGCGTCGCAACGTTTCGCCGCCCGCGGCGGGGCAGCCGATCCAGATCGTCGACGTGCGCTTTCCGCCGGGACGCCGCGTCTCGTTCGAGAGCGTCTCGCGCGACGTGCGCGTCCACCAACAAGTCTGGGTGCTCGAAGGCGCGATCGACATCGTTCTCGGCGCGAAACGCCATCGCTTGCGGAAAGGCGACTGCCTCGCGATGCCGCTCG
Source organism: Myxococcota bacterium (assembly GCA_035762585.1). Taxonomy (GTDB): domain Bacteria; phylum Myxococcota_A; class UBA9160; order UBA9160; family UBA6930; genus VGRF01. Next base: position 3,706 of record DASTOI010000223.1, on the reverse strand, counting down.
ATCGGCCGACGATGTTCCACAACCCGACGCGCAAGCCCACGCGCTACGCGGTCGTGATCGCGTCCGAGCCGCGGGGGCGGCGATGAACGACGCACCGGCGAGCGTGCGCCGCCTCGTCGCGCCGAGCGAAGCGGAGATCGATCAGCTCGCAGAGGTGTTGGTCGACTGCGTCGAGGGCGGCGCGTCGGTCAGCTTCATGCACGCGCTCTCACACGAGCGCGCCGCCTCGTTCTGGCGGGACATCGCGCGCGACGCGGCCGCGGGCCGGCGCGCGCTGCTGGTCGCGGAGGACGCGCGCGGCATCTGCGGCACCGTGCAGCTCGTGCTCGATCTGCCTGAGAACCAGCCACACCGCGCCGATCTCGTGAAGATGCTCGTCCACCGGCGCGCGCGGCGGCGCGGCCTCGGCGCCGAGCTGATGCGCGCCGCGGAGGCGACCGCGCGCGCGTGCGGCCGCACGCTGCTCGTGCTCGACGCCGTCACCGGCGGCGACGGCGCGCGCCTCTACGAGCGGCTCGGCTGGGTGCGCGTGGGCGACATTCCGGCCTACGCGCTGATGCCGCGCGGCGGGCTGTGCAGCACCACGTACTACTACCGCGATCTCGGCGGCTGATGCGGGCTCGCGTCCCCTCGCCGCGGGCTCCGGGGGTCGCGAATCGCATTGCGTTGCGCGCTCGCGCGGGTCGAGAATGCGAGCGAGGTGACCGCCATGCGCGTCGATCGCGTGCTTCGTCTCGCGGGCTTCACGCTGCTCTCGCTGATCGCGTCGATCTCGGAGGGGAACGCGGGCGAATCGCCGGCATACGGCACCGCTCCGCAAGGGGAGCGCTGGGCGATTTGCCAGGTCGCCGGGATCCCGATTCCCGGGAAGACGGCGGTCGTTCGAGGACCGGGCGGAAGGCGCAGCTACTTCAGCGGCGTCATGCGACTCGAGAGCACCGCCCCGACGGATCTGGGCGCCGCCTTCGGCGCGTTCATCGCGCAGAAGTACGGCTTGCCGAACGGCATGAGCGTCAGCGGAAACTGCGCGACCGCCGGATCGCGCGCCGACGCGGAGAAGACGCTGAAGTACTGGAAGGAGAGCGACGCGAAATACAATTACGGCGGTGAGCAGGTCGACACCGTCTGGCAAGCCGAGCCCGCGCAAGCCTCGTCGCCGCCGCCCGCGTCGTGACCTCGCGCGTTACGCGCTCTGCACCGCCGGCAGCACCTTCTCGCCCATCACGCGGATCGACTCGAGCACTCGCTCGTGCGGCATGTACCAGCCGATCGCAGGCACCACGACGAGCTGGTCGAAGCCGACGCGCGCGAAGCGCTGCATCGTCGCGATCACCTCGCGCGGGCTGCCGACGCAGATGCCGTTCTCGTGCAGGAACTGTGGATCGACGCTGCCGCGCGCGACGACGCTGTCCTCCACCGGCGCTTCGCGGCGCTCGCGGATGAGCTCGCGCAGCCGCGACTGCGGAATCGGATGCTTCTCGCCGGCGAGCCGCTCGGCGTTCGCGGGGATCGTGTCGAAGTAGGTCGCGAAGTGCGGCTGCCCGAACGTCTCGTACTCCGCGTAGAGCGCGCGCGCCTCGTCGCCGTCTTCGAGGCAGAAAGCGGGTGCGATCGTCATCAGCTTGTCATGGACGAACGCGCCGACGGGCTCGGCCTTTGCGACCGCATTCTTGTACGTCTCGACGAGCGGCCGCGACTTCTCAGGGTCGGCGAAGTTGAACATCGCGGCGCCGATCCCGAAGCGGCCCGCGGTCTCGAGCGTGCCGGGGTTCGAAGCGGTCACCCAGAGCGGTGGGTGCGGCTTCTGCACCGGCTTGGGCAGGATGCAGCGCTCCGGCACGCGGAAGAAGCGCCCCTTCCACTCGAACAGGTCCTGCGTCCACATCTGCGGGATCGCGCGCAGCGCCTCCTCCCACATCGCGCGCGTGTCCTCGGGCGAGACGCCGAAGGTCTCGACCTCGGTGCTGCCGCTGCCGCGCCCGGTGCCGAGCTCGACGCGCCCGTTCGTCAGCACGTCGATCAGCGCGATCTGCTCCGCGACGCGCACCGGGTGATTGATCGGCGGGCACAGGTTCATGATCCCCGTAATGACTCGGATGCGCTGCGTCTGCACGCCGACCGCGAGACACGAGAGATGCGACGACGAGCTGTGCGAGTACTCCTCGAGCGCGTGGTGCTCGGGCGCCCAAAACGCGTCGAAGCCCGCGCGATCCGCGGCGATGCCGATCTCGATGTCATTGCGCAGCCGCGCGGGCTCGCGCTCGTCCCACGGCTGCGGTCCGATCGACGCGCCTTGGAAAACACCAACCTCCACTGCTCGCTCCTTCTTCGCTGCTGCGTCAGCTCAGCACGAGCACCGCGTCGATCTCGAGCGCTGCGCCGCGCGGCAATGCCTTGACGCCGACCGTCGCGCGCGCGGGGAACGGCGCGTGGAATGCGCGCGCCATCTGCTCGTTGACGGCGCCGAAGCTCGCGAGGTCGGTGAGGTAGATCGTCAGCTTCACCGCGTTCGCGAGCGAGCCGCCGGCCGCGGCGGCGATCGCGGCGAGGCTCGCGAACACGCGTTCCGCCTGCGCGGCGACGCCGCCGGCGACGAGCTCGCCGGTCGCGGGGTCGAGCGCGATCACCCCCGACACGTAGACCGTGTCGCCGGCGCGCACGGCCTGCGAGTAGGGACCGATCGGCGCGGGCGCTTCCTTCGTGATCACGATCTTCTGGACCACCGCTCCTCCTCGAGCGGACGCACGCTACCCGATCGCGCCACGCGCGATCCGCACTACTGTGCGACACCCGGCTTCGAGGAGGCCAGCGTGGCGACCGCGTCGAACGAGCTCTCCGGGCGCATCGCGCTCGTGACCGGTGCGAGCCGCGGGATCGGCGCCGCGATCGCGGAGCGGCTCGCGTCCGCTGGCGCGCGCGTTGCGTGCGCCGCGCGCAGCCTCGATTCGCCGCGCGGAAAGGAGCCGGGCTCGCTGCGCGAGACGGTCGCGCGCATCGAGGCCGCCGGCGGGGCCGCGATCGCGATTCAGGGCGACGTCGCGGATGCGGCCTCGCGACGCGCGCTCGTCGACGCGTGCCGCGCGCAGCTCGGCCCGCTCGACATCCTCGTCAACAACGCGGCGCTCGGGCCGTATCGCCCGTTCGAGAAGTTCAGCGCGCAGGACTTCGCGCTCACTTTCGGGGCCAACGTCGAGGCCGCGCTCCACCTTTCGCAGCTCGCCGCGCCCGACCTGCGCGCGAAGGGGCGCGGCTGGATCGTGAACATCTCGTCGGCGACCGCGGAGCCGCCGAAGGGGCCGCCCTACATCGAGTGGGAGCAGCGCGGCGGGCACCACCTCTACGCGGCGAGCAAGGCGGCGCTCAACCGGCTCACGCAAGGCATCGCGGCGGAGCTCGCGAAGGACGGCGTCGCGGTGAACGCGCTCGCACCCGTCGCCGCAGTGATTACGGCGGCCGTGCGCGTCACCGGCGCCGACAAGTGGATCCAGCCCGACATGATCGAACCGGTCGAGGCGATGGCGGAGGCCGCGCTCGCGCTGTGCAGCTGCGACGCGAAGACGACCGGGCGGATCACCTACAGCCTCGAGCTGTTACGGGAGCTCGGGCGCGAAGTGCGCACGCTCGACGGGCGTGCGCTGCTGACCAAGGAAAACGCGCAGACCCGCTGATCGCGGCGTCGCGCGAAGCGAGGTGAACGATGCGGGGG
>DASTOI010000222.1:0-2446 GCA_035762585.1 Myxococcota bacterium | reverse complement strand
TGCCCGCGAGTTTCTCGCCACTACCGCGATACGCACCGTCGAACTTCAAAGCGTATTGATCAGGTCCTTCGTGCGTCGCTGTCATCGTCCCTGAGAAGTCGCCCTTCGCGAGCTGATGTCCACCCACGTGCCACGTCCCCGCGAGATCCGGCTTCTTCGCCTTCTTCCACTTTTCCCACGCCGCGCTCTCGAGCCCGTTCTTCTCCGCGAGCATCGGCGCCGTCTCGTTCAGCGCGACCGGGAGCCAGTCGAGATTGCGCCCGCCCGCCGAGTACTCGGTGCTCGGATACTGCCCGAGGTGGAAGTGCACGAGCTTGCGCCACTCCTCGAGCGGCCGGCGTTGTAACAACACGCGCGCCGCGGAGTGACAGCGCCCGCACATCATCTTGAAGTCCGCGTCGACCGGCTCGAAGTCGTCGAGGCGCTGCTCGAGCGCGTAGCGGAAGCCAGCGGTCTCCTCGGGTGCGAGGCCCTGCGTGTCGGCGAGGTGCTTCACGAGCGTGCGCTTCGCGTCGGCGCTGCCGAGCGGCAGATCCTGCGACGAGATCGTGATCCCGTGCAGGTCCTCCATGCGCTGGATCGTCATCGCCCAGCCCTCGGGCGTCTTGCGCTGCTCGGAGATGCGCGATAGGCGCCCCGACGCATCCGGCTGATGGCAGCCGCCGCAGGTGTTACGGAGCAGCTCCTCCGGCGTCGCGGCGGGTGCGGCCGACGCCGCGAGCGCCGATGCGCTCAGCACCAGAGCCAGCGACGCGCGGCGCATCTCGCCCCCCGACTAGAAGTGGAACGTGACGTCGCCGCCGTAGGTCCGCGGCGGGCCGACGTGCGTGTAGTCGAGGCCGAAGCCGGCGAGTGAGATGATGTCGGTGCGATAGAAGTCATTCCCGATGTTGCGGATCCAGAAGCCGGCTTCCCAGCTCTCACTGCTCGACTCGAACGTGAAGCGCGTGTCGAACAACGCGTAGTTGTCGACCAGCGTGCGTCTCACGTGCGGCAGCGTGTAGTACTGCGCGCCGACGTAGTTCGCGTCGATGTGCCACGCGAACGTTCCGAAGTCGCCGGTCCACAGATCGAGATCGCTCGCGATCGACGCGCTGAAGTCGGGCGCGTTCGGCAGCGTGTCGCCCTTGACGTTGATCCCGCTGACGATGCCCTTCTTCGCTTCGCCATCGAGGAAGCCGACGCCGCCCGAGATCCGCCAGCGATCGGTGATCTGCGCGATCGTCTCGATCTCGAAGCCGAGCACTTCGGTGCGATCGATGTTCACGAGCGTCTGCGCCGCGGTCGCTGGGTCGACGTCGATCAGCTGCTGGTCTTTGTAGATGTAGAAGAAGAGCGCGGCGTTCAGCTGCACGCGGCCGTCGGCGAGCGTGCTCTTCGCGCCGAGCTCGATCGCGTCGAGCGTCTCGGGATCGACGGCGTTGAACTCGGAGGGATCGAAGAACGCTTGGCCGTTGAACGCGCCCGAGCGGTAGCCGCGGCTGTAGGTGAGGTAGCCGAGCACGTCTTCGCTGAAGCGCTGCTCGACGCCCGCCTTCCAGGTGAGCTCGGTGTCGTCGATCTCGTCGTCGGTGCTCGGAACGGTGTCGAACAGGAAAACACCCGCGCCTTCGACGGCGGTGCGGAAGTTGTCCACCTCGGTGCGATCGTTCGTGACGCGCAAGCCGAACAAGAGCGACGTGTTCTCGAAAATCGCGTAGCTGCCGTCGAAGAACCCGGCGATCGAGCGGCGCTCCTGCTGGAAGTCGTTGCGGTAGCCGCAGCCGAGCGCGACGAAGCTGCGGAGGCGCAGGCCCGCGCCCAGGCTGTCGAGAATGAGGTCTGCATTCTGGCCGTCTGCCGACGGGGAGGGCGCCGGAAGCGGATCATTCTCCGGCGGGCCCGGGTCGTAGTCGCCGAAGGCGAGGAACGGATCGAGGCAGTCGTCCGAATCGATCAGGCCGTCCAGGTTGAAGTCCACGTCGGTCATCAAGAACAGGTCGGTCGCGATGTCGAGGTCTTCGCGCGCGTAATAAATTCCGCCCACGAAGTCGAACGGACCGTCGAAGTCCGACGTGAGGCGCAGCTCCTGACTCCATTGATCGCCATCCCCGAAGTACTTCGCCTCGATCGCGCGGAGCGGTGAGCCGTCCGAGTCCTCCGGGTTCGCGAAATCGCCCTTCACCCACGAGGTGACGGACGTGATCGTGAGCCCCTCCGTGATGTTCCAGTTCACGTGCAGCGAGGCCTGGTCGATCTCGCGCTTGCGCTTGCGCGTCTCGTCGCTCTCCCACTCGAACTTGCCCAGACCGGTGCGGAAGTAGTCGCGCGGCGTGACGTAGGGGCCCGCCGGAGGATTCGCGATCGCGAGGTCGTTGAAGAGCGAGTACACCCCCGCGCCGATGCCTGCCGTCGGGTCGCCGTTCTCGATCGCGATCTCTTGCACGTGCGCCGCGTAGACGCCGTA
>DASTOI010000221.1:0-3499 GCA_035762585.1 Myxococcota bacterium | reverse complement strand
GCCGGCGGCGACGGCGGCAACGGCGGCAGCGTCGTGTTCGTCGCCGACCCGAATCTCTCGACGCTGCTCGATCAGAAGTTCCGCCGCACGATCGAAGCGAAGCGCGGCGGCGACGGCGCGGGCTCGCACATGGCCGGCGCGAATGCGCACGACGAGATCGTGCGGGTGCCGGTCGGCACCGTCATCAGCGATGCCGCGGCGCAGCCGGGCGAGCCGCCGCTCGCCGATCTGTCCGAGCCGGGCCAGCGTTTCGTCGCGGCGCGCGGCGGCATCGGCGGCTTCGGCAACGCGCGCTTCGCGACCGCGACCCGCCAGACGCCGGACTTCGCGAAGCCCGGCACGCGCGGCGAGAGCCGGAAGCTGCGGCTCTCGCTCAAGCTGATCGCCGACGTCGGGCTGCTCGGGCTCCCGAACGCGGGCAAGTCGACGCTGCTCGCACGCATCACCGCTGCACGCCCGCGCATCGCCGCTTATCCGTTCACGACGCTCACGCCGAACCTCGGAGTCGTCGCGCTGGACGATCGCCGCTTCGTGGTCGCCGACATCCCGGGCCTGATCGAGGGCGCGAGCCGCGGCGCGGGGCTCGGCGATCGCTTCCTGCGCCACGTCGAGCGCACGCGCGTCCTGCTGCACCTGCTCGACTGCACCGCGCTGCTCGACGACTCGCGAGATTTGATCGCCGAATACGAGACGATCCGTAAGGAGCTCGCCGCGTACGACGGCGCGCTCGCCGAACGCCGCGAGCTGGTGCTGCTCAACAAGATCGACGCGCTCGCCGATCGAAGTGCGCTGGACGAGATCCAGCGCACGCTCGAGGCGCGTGGCTGCAGCGTGCTGCGCGCGTCGGGCGTGAGCGGCGAAGGAATTCCCGAGCTCGTGCGCGCGCTCTGGCGGGCGCTGGAGACGGACTCGGGGTGCGCGGAGGAGCGTGCGTGAGCGAGCCCGAGCTGCGGCGCGACGCGGCGCGCGCGAAGCGGATCGTCGTGAAGATCGGCAGCGGCACACTCACCGAAGGCGGGCGTGTGCGCGCCGACGTCGTCGGCGATCTCGCGCGCCAAGTCGCAGCGCTCCTCGAGGCGGGCAAGGAGATGGTCGTCGTCTCCTCCGGCGCGATCGCGATCGGGAGTCACACGCTCGGCTGGTCGCAGCCCGGCCGCACGATCCCGGAGAAGCAGGCCGCAGCCGCAGTCGGGCAGATCGGGCTCTCGGATCTGTGGCGCGGGGCGTTTCGCAAGCACGGCCGCGAGGTCGCACAGATTCTGGTGACCCGCGGCGGCCTCGAGAACCGCGAGGGATTCCTGAACGCCCGTAACACCTTGGCGAAGCTGCTCGAGCTCGGCGTCGTTCCCGTCGTGAACGAGAACGACACCGTCGCGACCGAGGAGATCCGCTTCGGCGACAACGACAACCTGTCGGCCACGATGGTGAACCTGACCGGCGCCGAGCTGCTGGTGATCCTGACCGACGTCGAGGGCCTGCACCTCGCGCCGCCCGAGAAGGGAAAGCCGCTACCGCCGCTCTACGGCGTCGTCGAGAACGTCGCTGACGTCGAGAGCGCAGCGGGCGGCTCGGGCTCGGCGTTCGGCCGCGGCGGAATGATCACGAAGCTCGAAGCCGCGCGGAGCGCCGCGGGCTCGGGAGCCGCCACCGTTCTGTGTCACGGGCGCGCCGAAGACGTGCTGCTGCGCGTCGCCGCGGGCGAGCCGGTCGGCACGCTGTTCCGCGCCGGCAGCAAGCTCGCAGGCAAGAAGCACCGCATCGCGTACACCGCGAAGCCGCGCGGCACGCTCGTGCTCGACGAAGGCGCGGTGCGGGCGCTGACGGAGCGCGGCCGCAGCCTGCTGCCGGCCGGCATCGTGCGCGTCGAAGGGCGTTTCCAGCGCGGCGATCCGGTCGCGTGCGCGGACGCGAGCGGCCGCGAGTTCGCGCGCGGCCTCGCCGCCTACTCGGCCGAAGAAGTCGCGCGCATCCGCGGCCTCGCGACGGCGAAAATTCTCACGGTGCTAGGGTTCACCAACGGCGACGAGGTGATCCACCGCGACGACCTCGTCCTCCTTTCCCGCCGCGCCTAATCACTGGCCGGCTCGAGCACGACATGACGGTGCAGCGCCAAATCGAGGAGCTCGCTCGGAACGCCAAGGCCGCGGCTCCCGCGGTCGCCAATCTCGGGACGCGCGAGAAGAACGCGTGGCTGCTGCGCGCGGCGGAGCGCCTCGAAGCGGCGAAGGAGCGCGTGCTCGCGGCGAACCGCGAGGACATGCGCGAGGCGGAGGCGAAGGGGCTCGCGGCGCCGATGGTCAAGCGGCTCGACCTCGCCGGTGGGAAGTGGCGAGACATGCTCGATGGCCTGCGGCAGGTCGCGCTGCTGCCCGATCCCGTCGGCGAGATCAGCGAGCTGCGGGTTCGCCCGAACGGGCTGCGCGTCGGCCGCATGCGCATCCCGCTCGGCGTGATCGGGATCATCTACGAATCGCGCCCGAACGTGACCGTCGACGCCGCGGCGCTGTGCGTGAAGGCCGGCAACGCGGTGATCCTGCGCGGCGGCAGCGAGGCGATCCGCAGCAACCTCGCGCTCGCAGAGGAGCTGCGCGGCGCGGCGGCGGACACCGGCCTGCCCGAGGCAGCTGTTACGGTCGTCTCGACCACGGATCGCGCCGCGATCGACCATTTGATCCAGCTGAGCGGCCTCGTCGACCTGATCATTCCGCGCGGCGGCCGCGGGCTGATCGACCGCGTGACGAGCGGCGCGCGCGTGCCGGTAATCAAGCACGACGCCGGTGTCTGTCACGTCTTCCTCGACGCCAGCGCCGACGCCGAGATGGCGCGCGCGATCGTGTGCGACTCGAAGATCCGACAGATGGCGGTGTGCAACGCGCTCGAGACGCTGCTCTGCCACGAGGCCGCCGCGCGCCGCGTGCTGCCGGTCGTGCTGAAGGCGCTGCATGAAGAGGGCGTCGAGATTCGCGGCTGCGCGCGCACGCGCGAAGTGTTCGCCGAAGCCGTCGCCGCAGAAGACGCCGACTGGGCGACCGAGTATCTCGACAAGATCTTGGCCGTGCGCGTCGTGCGCGACATGGACGAGGCGATCGCGCACATCCAGCGCTACGGCACCGATCACACCGAGGTGATCGTCACGAGTGATTACGCGAATGCGCAGGCGTGGACGCGCCGCGTGAACTCGTCGACGGTCGGCGTGAATTGCTCGACCGCGTTCGCGGACGGCTACCGGCTCGGACTCGGGGCCGAGATCGGCATCAGCACCTCGAAGCTGCACGCGTTCGGCCCAATGGGCCTCGAAGAGCTCACGACGCGCAAATTCGTGCTGTTCGGCGAAGGCCAGCTGAGGGAATGAGCGCACGCGTCGCTCGCAACGAGCTCGAGGCAAACGCAGCGACCGGACGCGGCTCGAGAAGCCGCAAGCGATCCAGCGCCAGCGAAGCCGGCGCAGAGCGCGCGCAGCGAGCCGAAGGCGAGCGGAGCTCGCAAAGGCGAGGCGGCG
>DASTOI010000220.1:0-11282 GCA_035762585.1 Myxococcota bacterium | reverse complement strand
ACCGCGACGGCGGTGAGCACCACGGCGCTCCGGCGCGGCTGCCGCCCGAGCCCGCGCAGCGCGAGCCGCCACGTGCTCGCACGCGCGAGCGAGCGCGCAAACTCCGCGAGCGGGGCCGCGATCACAGGCTGCGCAGCGCGTCGACCGGCCGCGCCGATGCGGCCTTCGCGGCCGGGTAGAGCGCGGCCAGCGTCGCGATCGCGATCATCAGCAGCGTTGCGAGCGCCGGGTTCCACGCGGACAAGCGCCAAGTGACCACCGGCGCGGCGCCGAACATCTCGGTCAAGCTCTGGATGTCGCCGGTGATCGGAATCGGGTGCCCCTGCATGTAGAGGGCGGCGGGCACCGCGAGCGCGAGGCCGAGCGCGAGCCCGAGACCCGAGAGCAGTAGGGATTCGACGTAGACGAGGCGGAAGATCCCGCGCGGCGCGAGCCCGAGGGCGAGCATCACGCCGAGCTCGCGCTGGCGCTCCAGGACTGACATCAGGATCGTGTTGAGAATTCCGAATGCGACCACGACCACCAGGATCGCGAGCATCGAGTAGTTCTGGATGTCGTCGATGCGGATGAGCTGGGCGAGCTCGGGCATCACGACCGGCCACGGGTTCACGTCGACCGCGCGCCGTTCGAGCGGGCGTAGGCGCGCGAGCAGCTCGGCGCGCGTCTCGTCCAGCCGCGACGCGTCGCGCGCGAGCATCGCGACCTCGCTGACGCGCGCTTCGTACGCGAACAGCGCTTGCGCGTCGGCGAGCGAGATCAGCGCGAGCGAGCGCTCGAGGCGCGGATCGGGCGCGCGAATCAACCCCCGCACGCGGAACAGCTCGTACGCGTTCTCGAGCGTGTACGCGACCGTGTAGACGAGCACCTCGTCGCCGAGCTCGACGCCGAGCGTCTCCGCGAGCCGCTCGCCGAGCAGGATCTCGCGTGTGGGGGCGCCACCGAGGAAGGCGCCGCTCACGACGCGCTGTGGCCAGGTCGAGACGAGCGCCTCGCGATCGGGATCCACGCCGAGCAGCAGCGTGCCCTGAGAGGCGGGCCCGTTCGACAGGAGCGCGAAGCCGTTCACGCGCGGCGCTGCGGCGGCGACGCCGCGCGTCCCGTCGATCGCAGCGGCGAGCTGCGGGGTCCATTCCACGAAGCGCTCGAGCGTGCGGTCCTCGAGGTAGCCGGCGCCCGTCAGCTGCAGGTGTCCGGCGTGCATGCGCACGTTGTCCTCGATCATGCGCTCGTGCACGCCGGTCGTGAGCGCGATCATGTGGACGAGCAGCACGACCGCGAAGACCGCCGCCGCGAGCGTGAGCGCGGTGCGCCGCTTGTTACGGAAGATGTTCCGCCACGCGAGCCTGAGAATGAGACCCATGCCGCGCATCCGGCTCACTCTTTCCGCGTGAGATTGCGTTGGGTGAAGATCTCGTCCGCGAATTTCTCGTCGAAGCGGATCTCGTTCACCTCGATCGCCGTCTCGTGGCCGGGCTTGTCGAGCGGCACCATCGACCAGCGGTGCGGATACCAGCGGCCGCCGACGTCGCGGAAGTCGCTCATCGTCATCACGCGCAGCTTCTCGCCGCTCTCGTCGTAGAACTCCTGGCGCAGAGGCGCGCTCTTCGCGGCGTCGACCCAGACGACGATGCGGCCCCAGACGACGGGCGCGTTCTCGTGCGGTAGATGCTCGATCACGAAGGCGCGCACGCCCTGATGGCTCGGGTCGATGCCGAGCCAACGGTGGTCGTAGTCGTCGAGCGTCGACGATTCGCGCACCAAGTCGTCGTTCGTGAAGTCACTGCCCATCCACGACTGCAGCATCATCGACGGCGGGATGCGGATCGTGCGCTCGACGCGCGGCACGTAGCTCCACAGGTTCGGATGGAGCTTCAGGAACGCGGAGCCGCGATCCTTCGGCGGTTCCAGCACGCGGATGAACGCGCGCTTGCCGCCGCGATCGTCCCAGGACTGGAAGCGCACGCGCCGCGGCTGGGGCAGCCGCGGCGACTTCACGATCATCGTCGCGTCGAGGAAGCCGGACTCGCCGCGGAACGCGTTCTCGACGCGCTCGGCGACCTCGCGCGCGCTCGGCTCGTCGGGCGGCGGATCGAGCTTCGGCTCCTGCGCGAATCCGGTTGCAGAGGAGGCGAGCGCCCCAACAAACGCGAGCGCGCGGACTCGAGATCGATGCAGAATTCTCTCTACCTCTGGGCGAGCCTTCGTACTCTACGCCCGATGGCGCACGCGCGGGAGGCCGAGCGCGCGGTCATCCCGCGGCGGCGCAGCCCTCAGTGATCGGTGCGGTGCCAGCCGCCGTTGCCGTCGCTGATCAGCTCGCTCGTCGGCCAGTAGGCGAGATCGAGCTCGAGCGTAATCACTCGCTCGCGGCCATCGAGATCCGCGACGAAGAGGCGCAGCGAAGAGCCGTCGGCCTTGCCCGCGACCGCGGCGAGAAAGCTGTCGAGATCGACGACCGGCGCGCCGTCGACGGCGAGGATGCGCCACGTCGGCGCGAGCCCATGCGCCTCTGCAGGCGTGCCGCGCCAGCGGCCGGCGACGTAGACACCCGCGAGCGGCAGGCCGCGCTGCGGTCCGAGCGCGCTCGGAACCGCTTGCAGCAGCGAGCCTCCCCAGATCACGACGCGGTCGGCGGCGGTCGGCGGCGCGGGCGGCGTCTCGAACGCGACGCTCGCGAGCGCGCCGCTGCGCACCACGTCCAGCGACACCCGCCCACTTTGCACGGCGCGCTCGAGATCGATCAGGTGCGTGAGCGTGCGCCCGCCTTCGCGCACGACGAGATCGCCGACGCGCAGCTGCGCGGCCGCGGGCGTGCCCGGCGTCAGCCGCCGCACGACGAGCGCGCGCCGCGAGCCGTTGCCCGCGCGCTCGAGCTCGGCCGCGACGTCCTCGGGCACGCCGCGCTCGCGCGCACGGAACAGCGGCAGCGCCTCCAGCTCGGCCCCGAGCGTTCGCCACGTGCGGCCCCGGCTCGCGAGCCAGTCCTCGAGCACCGCGCTCGGCAGGCCCGCGAAGAAAGAGCTCGACTTCGCGCCGGCGTCGGTCGAGAACGACGCCCACAGCGCGCGCACGCGCCCGCGCTTGTCGGCGAGCACGCCGCCGATGCTCGCGGTCTCGTCCGTCAGCGAGACGAGGTCGACGTTGGTCTCGCGGAAACGCGGCGTATCCGGCACCGGGATCGCGGGCACGTCGACGCGCTCGACCTTGCTCGTCCTCCCTAACAGCTGCTGCCGCGCCGTCATCGTGGCCAGCCAGACCTTGTCTCCGGGCGCGAGCGGCGTCGGGTCGAGCTCCGCGGAGACGAGCGGCGCGTCGCGCAGCAGCTTCGGGTCGTAGGAGACGAGTGCGAGGTTGTGCTCGGGATGAAGCGCGACCACGCGGCCCGGGATCACCGCGGAGCCGCCCACGACGATCTCCACGTCGCCGACCAGGATCGGGACAGTGTCGCGGTCGGTGAGCACGAGCCCGCGCTCGGCGTCGACCACCAGCCCCGCCCCTGAGAACTGCCCGCCCTGCACGCCGTCCATCGGCAGCGCGACGTCGAAGCGCACCTGCACGAGCGAGCGCGCGAGCCGCGGCACCGGGCCGGGGCCTTCCGTCGCGATGCGTACGCCGAGCGGCTGCGCGGCGCGCGGCGGCGGCGGGTCGGACGACGGGCGGCAGCTCCACGCGGGCGCGGCGTCGACGCGGTCGCAGCGCTGCATCGGAAACCAGCGCCGGTCGACGCGCAGCGCCGCGATGTGCGGCGCGCCGCTGTCGCCGAGCTCGCGGAACCGGACGCGCACACGCTCGCCGTCCGCGCGCTTCGCGAGCTCGCGCTCGAGCTCCGCCAGGCTGCCGATCGGGACGTCGTCGAGCGCCTCGATCAGCATGCCGGCCGGAATGCCCGAGCGACCGAACGCGTAGCCGGCCGCCGCGAGGAAGACGCCCTCGACCGGCATCGCGTACGAGCGCGCGAGCTGCAACGAGAGCGGGTTCAGCACGCCGCCGCCGATCTCGATGAAGTTCGCGGGCGTCACCGCGTGCAGGTCGCCGACCGGAATCTCGAGCGTGAGCGGCTGCCCGCCGCGCTCGACCTCGAGCGAGACGCTCTCGCCGACGCGGTCGTCGAGCACCTGTTCGAGCTGCACGAAGCCGGTGAGCGGCCTGCCCTCGAGCGCGACCACGATGTCGCCGGGCTCGAGCAGTCCGTCGGCCGGGCCCTCGCGGACGATCTCGTGCACGACCAGCATGCCGACGGCGGCAGGCGCCGCGCGCCGCATGCGCGCTTCCGTCTCCTTGCGCAGCCCGAGACGCTGGAGGTCGTAATAAGGCTTCTGGCGGAGCACCGCCTGCCAGGTGCCGCGCGTCACTGGCTTGCCGGACTGCAGCAGCTCGAGCGCGCGCAGCGGGCGATCGAGCGGTAGATAGAAGCTGGTCGCGCTGCCGGTCGAGCCGCCCGCGTTCAGCGCGATCACGCGCCCGAAGCGGTCGACCACGGGCGAGCCCGACGAGCCGCCCGACGTGCTCGACGCCGCTTGGAAGTAGAAGGTGTTGAAGTCGTTGTAGCCGCGGCCGTAATCGGGCGCGTCGCGATCGAGGCGCGCGAGCGTGCCGGCGAGGATCGACAGCTTCTCGCCGGCGTCGTTGCCGATCACGCGCAGCTCGACGCCGACGCGCGCCGCGTGCGGCGCCAGCTCGAGCGCGACCGGCTTCATGAACTCGAGCGCCTTCGGGTCGTACGCGTAGAAGCCGAAGTCGTGGACTGGATCGCGATAGACCGGCACGACCTCGACCTCCTCGTGATTGAGGAAGATCGCGTGCGCCTTCACGGGTCCGGGCTGCACGACGTGGCGGTTCGTCAGGATCAGCCCGCGCTCCGCGTCGACGACGAAGCCGGTCGCGACCGACGTCGACGGGTTCTCCGTGTCGAACGCGCGCACCGCCGAGACGCGGATCGCGACTACGCCGCGTGCGACGCGGTCGATCGTGTCCTCCCACGAGTCCGCGCCGAGCGCTGCGCTCGCGGTCGCGAGCGCCGAAACGATGCAGGCGCCGGCGAGGCGCGCGGCGATTCCTCTCACGCGCGCCGCTCCGGCAGCACGCGCTCCAGGTACTTGCGCACGTACTTCCCGAGCACGTCGGCCTCGAGGTTCACGCGCGCGCCCACGCCGAGGTCTCCCAGCGTCGTCACCTCCAGCGTGTGCGGGATCAGCGCGACGTCGAAGCCGTCTTCCGCCACGCCGACGATCGTCAGCGAGACGCCTTGCACCGTCACCGAGCCCTTCGGAACACACTGGTCGGCAAACGCGCGCGAGGTCTGAACGAAGAGCTGCACGTCGGCGCCGCGCCGGCGCCATTCGCGCACGCGGCCGGCCTCGTCGACGTGGCCCTGCACGATGTGGCCGTCGAAGCGCGCGCTCGCGGCCATCGCGCGCTCGAGGTTCACGCGCGCGCCCTTCGCGAGATCGCCGAGCGCGGTCTTCTCGAGCGTCTCGCGGATCGCGTCGAAGCGCAGCTCCTCCGCGTGCGATTCCGCGATCGTCAAGCAACAGCCGTTCAGCGCGACGCTCTCGCCGAGCTTCACCTCGCGCGCGAGCGGCGAGCGCACCGCGATGCGCGCCGTCTCGCCGCGCGGCGTGACGGAGACGACGTCTCCGACGGCCTCGACGATGCCGGTGAACATCTCCTCAATGGCTCCGCGGCCGGCGCGAATTCATGCCGCGTGCTTGCCGAAGCGGCGCTCGATCTCGCGCAGCATCGCGTCGCGCACGAGCGGGTATTTCGCAGCGAGCTCGAGCGGAGGATTCGGGAAGCGCGATTCGACGCCCTCGATGCGCATCTCGTGATACTTCAGCTTGAAGTCGACGAACTTGAGGCCGTGCGCGGTCGACACGACGACGACGCGGTCCGACTTCCGAATCGTGCCGTTCGCGACGAGCTTCTCCATCGCGGCGAGCGCAACGCCCGTGTGTGGGCAGTTGAAGAGGCCGGTGCGATCCGCGCGCGCCGCCGCCTCCGCGAGCTCGGACTCGCTCGCCTGCTCCACGATGCCGTCGTAACGCTGGATCGCGTCGACGGCCTTCTCGTAGCTGACGGGGTTCCCGATCTGGATCGCGCTCGCGAGCGTCGGGCGCGCGTGGATCGGCTCGAAAGTCTCGAAGCCGCGTTTGTAGGCGATGTAGAGCGGATTCGCGTTCTGCGCCTGCGCGCAGACGATGCGCGGCCGGCGCGTGACGAGCCCGAGCTCGACGAGCATGTCGAGCCCCTTCGCGAGCGCCGACACGTTCCCGAGGTTGCCGCCCGGAATGATGATCCAGTCCGGCACTTCCCAATCGAACTGCTGCACGATCTCGATGCCCACCGTCTTCTGGCCTTCGATGCGCAGGCTGTTCATCGAGTTCGCGAGATAGATCCCGTCCTTCTCGGCGATCTGCTTGACGATCTCCATGCAGCCGTCGAAGTCGGTGTCGAGCGCGAACACGATCGCGCCGTTCGCGACGGGCTGGATCAGCTGCGCGATCGAGATCTTCCCGCGCGGCAGGAACACGATCGCCGGGATCGACGCGGCGGCGGCGTACGCGGCGAGCGCCGCGGAGGTGTCGCCCGTCGACGCGCAGCCGACGGCGCGCACCGGCTTCCCGCGCGCGCGCATCTCCTTCACCATCGAGACGAGCA
The DNA here is from genome assembly GCA_035762585.1 of Myxococcota bacterium. Classification (GTDB taxonomy): domain Bacteria; phylum Myxococcota_A; class UBA9160; order UBA9160; family UBA6930; genus VGRF01. The sequence continues at coordinate 4,625 of DASTOI010000220.1, read as the reverse complement.
CGGTCATGCCGAGATCTTTGAACGAGCCCGTGTGCGTGTTGCCGCAAAGCTTCAGCCAGAGGTCCTCGAGCCCGACCTCGCGGCCGTAGCGATCGGCCCAGAACAAGTTCGTGTGCCCCTCGTACATCGAGACGACGTTGTCGTTCTCGATCTCGGGCAGCACCCATTCTTTCTTGCCCCAGACGCCCGAGCCGTACGGCCACTCGGTCTTGTGCGCGCGCGCCTCGAACAGCTCCTTCCAGCGATTGCCCGAAGTGCGCCGCAGCGCCTCCAGGTCGTGGACGACTTGCAGCAGGCCGCCCGCGCGATCGGTGTAGACGATCTCGTCGAGCGGGTAGCGCTCGGCGGAATTCGCGAGGCTCTGGAACCAGGCGGTGTGTCGAGGCTTCGCCATCAGACGTTCTCCTCGATGCGCACGAGCCTCGTCCGCGCCGCCACTTCCGGCATGCGATCGACCACTGCGAGCGCGCGCCGCACGGCCTCCTCGCGCGTGGGATGCGTGAAGACGACGATCGGAACCGTGCCGGTCGTGGTGTTACGGGTCTTCTGCAGAACGGACTCGATCGAGATGCCGTGCGAGCCGAGCGCGGTCGCGATGCGGCCGAGCACGCCGGGCTCGTCGCGTACGGAGAACACCAAATAACAGCTCGCCTCGATCGACTCGAGCGAGAGCACGGGCTTGCGCTCGAGGTGATCCGGCCGATACGAGAGCGGCGCGACGCGGCCCGCGCTGCCGCGGCGGATCTCGCGCGCGATCTCCATCAGGTCGGCGACGACGGCGCTCGCGGTCGGCAGCTCGCCGGCGCCCGCGCCGTAGAAGAGCGTCGGCCCGACTGCGTCGCCGTGCACGGCGATCGCGTTCATCGCGCCGTCCACCTTCGCGAGCAGCGAGTCCGCGCGGATCATCGTCGGGTGCACGCGCGCCTCGATCCGCTCGCGGCCCGCGCCATCGACGTGCGAGCGGCCGATCGCGAGCAGCTTGATCCGGTAGCCGAACTCCTCGGCCGCCTCGAAATCGAGCGGCGTGATGCCGCGGATGCCCTCGGTGTGGATGTCCTTCGGCGTGAGGTCGGCGCCGTACGCCATCGCGACGAGCAGCGTCAGCTTGTGGGCCGCATCGATGCCGTCGACGTCGAAGGTCGGATCCGCCTCCGCGTAACCGAGCTCCTGCGCGCGCTTCAGCACCGACTCGAACGGCGCTCCGGTCTTCTCCATCTCGCACAGCACGTAATTGGTCGTGCCGTTCACGATGCCGTGGATCGAGAGGATGCGATTCGCGGAGAGGCCCTCGCGCAGCGAGCGCAGGATCGGGATGCCGCCGCCGACGCTCGCCTCGAACGCGACGTCGACGCCTCTCTTCGCGGCGGCCTCGAAGATCTCGCGGCCGTGCAGCGCGAGCAGCGCCTTGTTCGCCGTGACGACGTGCTTGCCGGCGTCGATCGCCGCGAGCACGAACTGCTTCGCGGCACCGTAGCCACCGATCAGCTCGATCACGATCTGCACGCGCGGATCGGCGATCAGGCCGGCGGCGTCCGCGTCGAAGCGAATCCCTGATAGGTCGATTTGGCGGTCGCGTTCGAGATCGAGGTCCGCGATGCGTACGAGCTCGAGCGGAAAGCCGAGCCGCTGCGAGATCACCGCGGCGTTGTTACGAAGAACCTTGGCGACGCCGGTCCCGATCGTGCCCAGGCCTATCAGTCCGATCCCGATCGAGCTCCGCTCGGCTGCGCCTCGCTGCGCGCCGTCTGCGTCGCTTCGCGACGCTGGACGGCTTGCGGCTTCCCGAGCCGCGTTCGCGCGCTGCGCGTCCTCCGACACGTCTCACCCGCCCGCGCTGCGCAGGAACTTGCGGATGCCGCGCACGGCCTGGCGCGTGCGGTGCACGTTCTCGATCAGCGCGAAGCGGACCCAGCCCTCGCCGTTCTGCCCGAAGCCGACGCCGGGCGAGACCGCGACCTTCGCCTCGCGCAAGAGCTTCTTGCTGAACTCGAGCGAGCCCATCGACCGGAACGGCTCGGGCACCGGCGCCCACACGAACATCGTCCCGAGCGGCTTCTCGATCTTCCACTGCCCCGCGCCCGGCTTCGCGAGCCCGTCGATCAGCGCGTCGCGGCGCTGGCGGTACTCGTCGACGGTCTCGGCGACGCAGTCCTGCGGCCCGCGCAGCGCGACGATCGCGCCGACCTGAATCGGCGTCGGGATGCCGTAGTCGAGGTAGCTCTTGATGCGCGTCAGCGCGTGGATCATCTCGCGATTGCCGGCGCAGAAGCCGACGCGCCAGCCCGCCATGTTGTGGCTCTTCGACAGCGACAGGAACTCGATCGCGACGTCCTTCGCGCCCGGCACTTCGAGAATGCTCGGCGGCTTGTAGCCGTCGAAACAAATCTCCGCGTACGCGAAGTCGTGCACGACCATCAGGTGGTGCTCGCGCGCGAACGCGACCAGACGCTCGAAGAATGCGCGATCCACCGTCAGCGTGGTCGGATTGTGCGGGAACGAGACGATCAAGAGCTTCGGCTTCGGCCAGGTGCGCTTCACCGCGGTCTCGAGGTTCGCGATGAAATCGTGGTCCGGGCCGATCGGCACGTGGCGCAGATCGCCGCCGGCGATCACGACCGCGTATTGATGAATCGGATACGTCGGGTCCGGGGCGAGCACGACGTCGCCGGGCCCGACCGTCACGAGCACGAAGTGCGAGAGCCCCTCCTTCGCGCCGATCACCGCGATCGCCTCGCCCTCGGGATCGAGCTCGACGGCGTGGTTGCGCTGGTACCACTCGCAGACCGCCGCGCGCAGGTTCGGCACGCCGCGCGAGGCCGAGTAGCGATGCGTGTGCGGATCGAGCGCCGACTCGCGGATCTTCTCGACGATGTGCGGCGGCGTCGGCATGTCCGGATTGCCCATGCCGAGGTCGACGATGTCCTCTCCCGCCCGGCGTCCGGCGTGCTTCAGCGCAGTGACCTCGGCGAGCACGTACGGCGGAAGACGGCGCAGCTTGTCGAAATCGTGGCGGATCGCGGACACGGGCGGCCTCGGGCGGGGGAAAAGCGCTGAAGACGCGCGAAGCTACGAAGGTTTTTGGGGCGCAGCAAGAAACGCGGTCGGCGCTCGCTCAGCGCCCCGGCAGCGTCGCCTCTTCCTCGGCCGTGAGCCTGCGCAGGCGCTCGGGCGTCAGCGGCCCGTCGCTGTAGGTGTCCTCGCCCGTGCAGACGCCGTGCTCGTCGTAGTGGAAGATCGCGGCCTGTCGGTAGGAGAACACGTAGCTGCCTGAGAGGTCGTCGCACGGCAGCCCCATCGCCTTTAGCGCGCGGCCGGGAAACACGATGTGCATCCAGCCCTCGTGGAACAGCGCGCGGTCGTCGACGACGAAACGATCGACGTCGTAGCGCAACTTGTTATAGCCGAGCGCGAAGATGTTCGCGTAGAACGCGCGCACCGCGGCCCCGCCTTTCGGGCCGACGTCGCCCGCGCCCGAGCCGTAGAAGTGGTACTGCGGCTCCACGCACTGCGTCTTCATGATGGCTTCGACGTCTCCCGCGAGCTCGGCGACGAGGTGCTCGCGGAAATTGCGCAGCAGCGCGAGCTGCCGCGGATTCGTCGTCGCGGCGATCTTCGCGTCGATCGGACGCAGCGTGTGCGCGATCCCGAAATCGATCATGCGAGCTCCTCCGCACGCGCCAGACGCAGGCGCGAGAACAGCCAATAGAACGGCAGGCTCACGACCGAGACGAGCAGGCTCACCAGCGCCGGCGTGGTCGAGCCGCGCAGCAGATAGACCGCGATCGCCAGGTTCGTCGCGAGATAGAGCGCCGGCACGATCGGGTAACCCCACGCGCGATACGGCCGCGCGAGCTGCGGCTGGCGGATGCGCAGCGCGTAGAGCGCGAGGATGTCCGCGCTCGTCGCGAGCAGAATCGCGAAGGTCGTGAAGTCGAGCGCCCGCGGATAGCTCTGCAGCAGCGCGAAGATCGCGATAGCGACCGCGGCCTGCAGCCAGAGCGCGACCGCAGGCGTAGCGAAGCGCTCGTGGACCTTCTCGACGCCCGGCACGAACAAGCCGTCGAGCGCCATCGCATAGGCGATGCGCGCGCCCACGAGGATCGTCGCGTTCAGCGTCCCGAGGATCGAGATCAGCACGAAGCCGGCGATCAGCTTCCCGCCGATCTCGCCGAACAGGATCGTCGCCGTCGCGCGGCCGACGTCGCCGCTGCTGCGCAGCTCCGCGAGCGGGAGCGCGTAGAGATAGACCGCGTTGATCACGATGTAGATCGCGGCGCACAACGCGAGGCCCGCGAACAGCGAGCGCGGCAGGTTGCGCTGCGGATTCTTGATCTCGCTCGCGACGTAGATCGCGGCGTTCCAGCCGAGGTAGCTGAACAGCACCGGCGACATCGCGAGCGCGAACGCGCTGAAGCTCGCCGCGCTGCCCGCGCCGCTGATCAGCGGCGTGAGATTCGCTGCGTCCCCGCGGCCGGTGAACGGCGCCACCAGGCCGAACGCGAACAGCGCGATCACCTTCACGTAGCCGGTGACGTTGTTCACCCACGCGCCGTACTTCACGCCGGCGACGTTGAGCCAGGTGCTGGCGAGCGTGGTGAGCGCGGCGCACAGCAGCACCGTCGGCA
>DASTOI010000219.1:0-2402 GCA_035762585.1 Myxococcota bacterium | reverse complement strand
CGGCGCCTTGCGGCCCGCCGCGCGCGCTGCCGCGTTGATCTTCGGAGCGGCGTGCGTCTCGATCGTCTTCGCGCCGGTCATCCAGAGCACGGTCCCGTCGGCGAGCTCACCGGTCAGCTTCAGCATCGCGTCGCCCATCGCGGCGACGAGCACGGGCGGCGGCGGCGCGCCGATCGTCAGCTGCGCGTTCACGCGGTAGGTCTCGCCTGAGAACTTCACCGCCTCGCCGCGCAGCAGCGGAACCAGCACCGCGAGGTACTCGCGCATGTGGCGCGCGGGCTTGTCGTAGGACATCCCGAACAGGTCCTCGATCACGAGCCGGTGCGAGAGGCCGATGCCGAGCGCGAAGCGCCCGCGCGCGGCCTGGTTCGCGGTGAGCGCCTCCTGCGCCATCGCGAACGGGTGCCGCGGATAGGTCGGCACCACCGCGGTGCCGAGCTCGATCCGCTTCGTCTCGCGGCCGACGATGCCCAGCGTGAAAATCGCGTCGAGCGTGAAGATGTTCGCCATCCACAGCGCGTGAAAGCCGCGGCGCTCCACCTCTTGACCGCGCGCGACCAGCGTGTCGATCGTGTCGCCCGGGCCCGAGGCTCCGGACATGATCCCGATGCGCATGAGAGCTCCTCCTTGGAAAGGGGGACGCTATCACGGGCGCCCCGCGTGCCCTCGGCGTTTGGGCCTTTACGGAGTGCTGGTGCGCAAGCGAAAGTGAGCCGCCCGGCACAGGGAGACCACCATGGCCGACCCGAACGCGAACCAGCGCATCGTCCCGGACCCGCCGCAACCGCGCGGCGAGGAGCGGCTCGACGGCTGGGGCTTTTCGGACAGCGGCTTCCGCGTCGACGCGAACGGCGAGGTCGAGTTCACCGGCTCGCGCTATGCGATCGGCGGCAAGAAGATCCCGGCGCTCTTGCCGTGGGCCGAGGGCATCATCGAGCTGAAGCTCGACCCGCGCGACCACAACGCGCCGCAGTGGCCGACGCGCGTCCCCGAGCGGATCGCGAACGACGCGTTCGAGCACGCGCTCGCGGAGAAGCTCGGTCCTTCGCGCATCTCGGTCGACCCGCTGCAGCGGCTGCGCCACGGGCATGGCCACACGCAGGAAGACATGTGGGGCGCGAAGTGGGGCGGCTTCGCGCGTGTGCCGGATCTCGTGATCTCGCCCGAGAGCGAGGACGAGGTGCGCATCGTCGTCGAGCTCGCGCGCGCACATCGCGCGTGCGTGATCCCGTTCGGCGGCGGCACGAACGTCACCGACGCGCTGCGCTGCCTCGAGGCCGAGCGGCGCACGATCGTCTCGCTCGACCTGCGGCGGATGAACCGCGTGCTGTGGATCGACGCTGAGAACCGCAGCGCGTGCATCCAGGCCGGCGCGACCGGCAGCGAGATCGAGGAAGTGCTCACGCGCCATGGCTTCACGACCGGCCACGAACCCGATTCGATGGAGCTCTCGACGCTTGGCGGCTGGATCGCGACCAACGCCAGCGGCATGAAGAAGAATCGTTACGGAAACATCGAGGATCTCGTGCTCTCGATTTCCGCCGTGACGCCCGAAGGCGACGAGCTGGCGCGGGCGCCCTCGGCGCGCGAGTCCGTAGGCGGCGATCCGGCGCGCTGGCTGATCGGCAGCGAGGGGCGGCTCGGCATCGTCACGAGCGCGATCGTGAAGGTCTTCCCGCTGCCCGAAGTGCGGCGCTTCGGCTCGGTGCTGTTCAAGACGTTCGAGCAGGGGCTCGCGTTCCTGCGCGACGTCGAACGCGCGGGCGTGAAGCCCGCGAGCATCCGCCTGATGGACAACCTCCAGTTCCAGTTCGGGCAGGCGGTGAAGCCGCCGAAGAGCGGCGCGGCGGCCGTGATCAGCAAGCTCGAGAAGGCGTACGTGCTCGGCGTGAAGGGCTTCGACGCGAATGAGATGGTCGCGTGCACGCTGCTCTTCGAGGGCAACGAGAGCGAGGTGGCCGCGCAGGAGCGCGGCGTCTACCCGCTGGCGGCGAAGCACGGCGGCATGAAGGCGGGGCCGGAGAACGGGAAACGCGGCTACGAGCTGACCTTCGCGATCGCCTACATCCGCGATTTCATGATGGAGCACTGGCTGGTCGCCGAGTCGTTCGAGACGACGGTGCCGTGGAGCCAGGCACTCGCCGTCTGTAACAACGTGAAGCGGCGGATCCACGAGGAGCACGCGGCCCGCGGGCTGCCCGGCAAGCCATTCATCTCGGTGCGCGTGACGCAGCTCTACGAGAGCGGCGTCTGCCTCTACTTCTACTTCGCGTTCTACTACAAGGGCGTGGAGCACCCGAGCGAGGTGTTCGCCGAGCTCGAGCGCGCCGCGCGCGATGAGATTCTGAAGAGCGGCGGCTCCCTCTCGCACCACCACGGCATCGGCAAGCTGCGCAGCGCGT